>CAZOBT010000006.1:0-23293 GCA_964578025.1 uncultured Rhodocyclaceae bacterium
AGCAAAGTAGTAATGTCCGCTTTCGGCAAGGTACAAGTGTCCGCATTGAAGAAATTCGGGGTGCAAGAAACCACCGACTCGGACGCATTCAAAGCAGCGGTATTGGCGAAAACACAGTCATGCTAGAGTCTGTTGACATTCGTCCCCGGATTTGATGCCTGTAGTGGTCAAGTATTTTCGGACACTTCGATAGGTTGTTTGTCTGCCAGTTTGCGCTCGTAGGCGGAGGGTGGCAGGTAGCCCAGTGTTACATACGGTAAAAAAGGCTTGACAAGGTAAAGAGCAAAATCTATAATGCGCCCACTTTCAACGGCGGCATTAGCTCAGTTGGTAGAGCACCGGATTGTGATTCCGGTTGTCACCGGTTCGATCCCGGTATGTCGCCCCAAGTTTTAGAAAAGCCCACAAGTTTGCTTGTGGGCTTTTTGCTTTTCCACGCTAGGAAAACAATGCTCAAATTCATCATGGACTGGACGACAGCCTCACCTTGCGTTGGGGGCAGGAATTTAATACCTTCCTCTGCTACCTGCCACCCTACAGCCCGGAGCTCAATCTCATTGAAATCCTTTGGAAACACGCCAAATACTACTGGCGCGAGTTCACCACATGGTCGAAAGATGCTTTCCGATCCAAAATCAGCGAACTGCTCGATGGATTTGGTACTAAATTTCAAATTAATTTCGCCTGATTACTTGGCTGGCTAGTAATGCTGCTTTTCCAAGTCAGCAAATTCAAAGAGTTCAGTCATGACTAAGTTAGAAATTACTGATACAATCGACGGGTTTTTCTTGTTTTCGCAGGAAAGTAAGAAAACAACTTATCTCACACGTTTGCCGGTTAAGGGTGTCTTATTAAATGAAACAAGACGTTGGCGGCAAACGGCGGTTTAACCCTTAAGGAGTATTAAATGTCCGTTACGATGCGTCAAATGCTGGAGGCTGGTGTTCACTTCGGTCACCAAACCCGTTTTTGGAACCCAAAAATGGCACCGTTCATCTTCGGTGCACGCAACAAGATTCACATTGTGAACTTGGAAAAAACCTTAGCCCAGTATAACGATGCGGTTGCATTCATCAAAAAGCTTGCTGCGAACAAAGGTAACGTTCTGTTCGTTGGTACGAAGCGTCAAGCTCGCGAGATCATTGCTGAAGAAGCAACTCGCGCTGGTTCTGCTTATGTTGACCAACGTTGGTTGGGCGGTATGCTCACCAACTTCAAAACGGTAAAGACTTCCATCAAGCGTTTGAAAGACATGGAAGCTGCTGTTGAAGCTGGCGAATTAGAGCAAATGTCCAAGAAGGAAGCTCTGACCTTCCGTCGCGAATTGGAAAAATTGCAAAAGTCTATCGGTGGTATTAAAGAGATGGCTGGCGTTCCTGACGCGCTGTTCGTTGTTGACGTTGGCTACCACAAAATTGCGGTTGCTGAAGCTAACAAGCTGGGCATCCCTGTGATCGCTGTGGTTGATACCAACCACTCTCCCGAAGGCGTTGATTACGTTATCCCCGGTAACGATGACTCCAGCCGTGCTATCCGCTTGTATGCTCGTGGTATCGCTGATGCAATTCTCGAAGGCCGTAGCGAAGTGATCGCTGAGATCGTTGCTGCTGCTGGTGAAGACGAATTCGTTGAAGTTGAAGAAGAGTCTGCCGAGTAATCATTTCGCCAACTTACGAAAGTAAAGTAGGTGAGACAAACAAAGGGAAGCGTTCTGATGAAGCTTTCCTTTGTTTATTGTAAAGATTTTAATTTGCGAGGTTGATATGGCTGAAATTACAGCAGCAATGGTCAAAGAGCTGCGTGAAAAAACCGACGCTCCGATGATGGAGTGTAAAAAAGCATTGGCGGAAGCTGGTGGCGATATGGCAAAAGCAGAAGAAATTCTGCGTGTGAAGTTGGGTAACAAAGCCTCTAAGGCGGCTGCTCGTATCGCGGCTGAAGGTATCGTTGGTATCTTCATTGGCAACGGTGGCAAGTTAGGTTCTATCCTTGAAGTTAACTGCGAAACCGACTTCGTGGCTAAGAATGATGAATTCATCGCTTTAGTTAACGGTTCTGCGCAGTTAGTTGCTGAACAAAATCCCGCTGACGTAGCTGCACTGTCTGGCTTGCCCATG
Organism: uncultured Rhodocyclaceae bacterium; assembly: GCA_964578025.1. Classification (GTDB taxonomy): domain Bacteria; phylum Pseudomonadota; class Gammaproteobacteria; order Burkholderiales; family Rhodocyclaceae; genus CAZOBT01. Next base: position 2,118 of record CAZOBT010000006.1, read on the forward strand.
GGCGATGGCACAGTGGAATCTACTCGTGCTGCCTTAGTTGGTAAGATCGGCGAAAACATGAGCTTGCGCCGTTTCGTGCGTGTTGAAGCTCAAGGCGCGTTGCATTCTTACATCCACGGCGGTTCTAAGATCGGCGTATTGGTCGACATGATCGGTGGTGATGAGCAGTTGGGTCGTGATTTAGCCATGCACATCGCGGCTAACAAGCCCAAGTCTTTAGATGCGTCTGGTGTTTCTGCTGAGTTGTTAGAAGCAGAACGTCGTATCGCCATCGAAAAGGCTCGCGAATCTGGCAAGCCTGAAGCGATGTTGGAAAAGATCGCCGAAGGTACGGTACAAAAATACCTGAAAGAAGTGACTCTGCTCGGTCAAGTTTTCGTTAAAGCGGAAGATGGCAAGCAAACTGTTGAGCAGTTGTTGAAAGCAAAGGGCGCGTCCATCGTTGGCTTCACCCTGTATGTAGTTGGTGAAGGCATCGAGAAGAAAGTCACAGACTTCGCTGCTGAAGTTGCCGCTCAAGCCGCTGCTGCACAGAAGTAAGTAAAACCTTTAGGAGTTTCTCATGAACACAACACCAAAATACAAACGTATCCTGCTCAAATTGTCTGGCGAAGCCCTGATGGGGACAGATAGCTATGGCATCAACCCCAAAGTGATTGCTGACATCGTGGCAGAAATCAAGGCCGTGACGGATATGGAGGTAGAAATTGGTGTTGTGATCGGTGGTGGCAATATCTTCCGGGGGATTGCTGGTACGTCAACCGGAATGGATCGTGCTACCGCTGATTACATGGGAATGATGGCAACCCTGATGAATGCAATGGCCTTGTCCGATGCCATGCGTCAGGGTGGCCTCAATGCCCGAGTTCAATCGGCATTGAATGTTGAACAAGTGGTTGAGCCCTATATTCGTGGCAAATCCATCCGCTACCTTGAAGAAGGCAAAGTTGTCATCTTTGGTGGTGGCACAGGCAACCCCTTCTTTACCACGGATACCGCAGCGGCATTGCGTGGTTCAGAGATCGGTGCTGAGATTGTGTTAAAGGCCACTAAGGTGGATGGTATTTACACGGCTGATCCAAAGAAAGACCCTAATGCGCAACGCTTTGAAAGCATTAGCTTTAATGAGGCAATCTCGCGTAATTTAGCCGTCATGGATGCCACGGCGTTTGCGCTTTGTCGTGATCAGAAATTGCCGATTAACGTTTTCTCTATTTTTAAAACTGGCGCACTAAAACGGGTCGTGTGTGGTGAGAGTGAAGGTACGCTGGTTTATTGCGAATAAACCAAACAGCAACTCACGAACCAAGATAATTAAGGAAAAAGGTAAACAACATCATGATTCCTGAACTGAAGAAAAATACAGAGCACAAAATGCAACGTTCCGTTGAGGCTCTGAAAACTGACCTCAGCAAAATTCGTACTGGGCGTGCACATACGGGCTTGTTGGATCATGTACAAGTCGATTACTACGGTTCACCCGTGCCAATTAACCAAGTTGCCAACGTAACTTTGATCGATGCGCGTAATATCGGCGTGCAACCTTGGGAAAAGAACATGGTTGCTAAGGTCGAAAAAGCGATTCGTGATTCCGATTTAGGTTTGAATCCAGCAACTCAAGGCGATTTAATCCGCGTGCCAATGCCTGCCTTGACAGAAGAGCGGCGCAAAGACCTGATTAAAGTGGTTAAACATGAAGGTGAAAATGCCAAAGTTGCCGTGCGTAACTTGCGCCGTGATGCCAATAATCACCTCAAAGACGCGCTAAAGAAAAAAGAAATTGCTGAAGATGAAGAGCGTCGGACACAAGATGAAGTGCAAAAGTTGACCGATAAATATGTCGCCGAAATTGATAAGCTCTTGGCGCAAAAAGAAAGTGAGTTAATGGCAGTTTAATTTTTAATTTGCCATTTATTTATGATACAAGCAAACGTTGTTCCTAGGCACATTACCATCATTATGGATGGCAATGGGCGTTGGGCGCGTAAGCGTTTTTTGCCCCGTTTTGCAGGTCATGTCAAAGGGGTTGATGCCTTACGCACTATTGTTGGTGAATGCCTCAAGCTAGGGGTTGAATACCTCACACTATTTGCTTTTAGTTCGGAAAATTGGCGGCGACCACCAGAAGAAGTTTCCTTGTTGATGCAGTTGTTTACCAAGGCATTACAACAAGAAGTTGCTCGCCTTGATCGCAATCAGGTGCGTTTGCGGGTGGTCGGCGATTTGCAAGGCTTTGACGCACAAATTCAATCATTGGTGAGTGAAGCAGAAAATGCTACGGCTAAACATACCAAGTTAAATTTAACGATTGCGGCTAACTATGGCGGTCGCTGGGACATTACCCAAGCGGTTAATCGTTGTCTTGCTGACAATGTGCAGGGGGCAAACGGTAATTCCCTGCAACCAGCAGACATTGAGCAACGTTTAGCCTTGGCGTTTGCTCCTGAGCCAGATTTGTTTATTCGTACCGGTGGCGAGCAGCGCATTAGCAATTTCATGCTTTGGCAACTGGCCTATACCGAGCTTTATTTCACTGACACCTTGTGGCCTGAATTTGGTACTGCCGCTTTGCATGAAGCGATGGCTTCTTTTACGAAACGTGAACGTCGCTTTGGGCAAACAAGCGAACAAGTACAGGCGATGAAAAATGCTTAAAACTCGCGTAATTACCGCGATTTGCTTACTTGCTGGTTTATTGCCAGCAATTTTTATTTTTCCCCAATTCGCATGGGCGGTTTTACTCGCGGTGATTACCGGGCTTGGTGCGTGGGAATGGGCAGCATTGTGCCATATGGCAGAACATAAATACCGTATTTTCTACGGGGTTTTTGTTGCAGTTTTATGCTTATTAACTTCTTTTATTGTCCCGTCAGCCTTAGCTCCACTGTCTGTTACGTTGTCAGATAATGTCTTTTTCCCTGTTTATTTGCTAGTAGCCCTACTGTGGTTAACTTTTATTCCACTGGCTTTGTCAAAACAGATTCAACTCCCTGTTTCTGTAGGCTTATTGCTTGGTGTTGTTTTGCTTTGCGCTACATGGTTAGCGATTGTGCAATTACGTGCGATTAGTCCGTGGACGCTGCTGGCGGTCTTTGCGATTCCATGGATTGCGGATATTGGAGCCTACTTTTCTGGGCGTAAATTTGGCAAAGTGAAACTTGCCCCAACAATTAGCCCTGGCAAAACACGGGAAGGTGTTTATGGTGCAGTCCTCGGCGTTACCCTGTATGGCATATGGTTGTTGCCGCAACAGCCACTCTGGCTAGTTGTCCCTTTAGCAATAGTGTTCACCCTGATTAGTGTTGAAGGTGATTTGTTTGAATCTTTGTTGAAGCGGCAAACAGGAATTAAAGACAGTAGCCAGTTATTGCCCGGGCATGGCGGTATTTTGGATCGTATTGATAGCCTGATGTCTACTCTGCCCTGTGCCGCTCTGTTGTGGCCTTGGCTTATTTAAGATGGTGTCTCATTCATGCAAAAGGCAATCACCGTTCTCGGCTGTACTGGATCAATTGGCGTTAGTACCTTAGATGTGATCCGCCGCCACCCGGATAAATATCGGGTATTTGCCTTAGGTGCGCATCAGCAAATCGAACGATTGTGGCAACAATGCTGTGAGTTTCGCCCACAGTTTGCGGTCTTAAAAGATGAACAATTAGCCCAAGAACTGGCTTCACGCTTGCAAGCAGATGGCATTGCAACCCAAGTGTTAGTGGGGGTTGCTGGTCTGATACAGGTGGCTTCTGCACCAGAAGTCGACATGGTAATGGCAGCAATTGTTGGGGCGGCTGGACTTGCGCCAACGATGGCAGCCGTGCAGGCGGGCAAGCGCATTTTGTTGGCTAATAAAGAATCTCTGGTAATGGCAGGGCATTTGTTTATTGAAGCCATCGCCAACTCTGGGGCAGAGTTATTGCCAGTTGATAGCGAACACAATGCGATCTTTCAGGCATTGCCACATAACTTTGTGCGGGGGGGGCAAGAAGCCACTCAAGGGGTCAAGCGCATTTTATTGACCGCTTCTGGTGGGCCTTTCCGTAATACTCCGCTAGAACAATTGCAAGAAATTACCCCAGAACAAGCGTGTGCGCATCCAAATTGGGCAATGGGGCGGAAAATTTCGGTTGATTCAGCCACCATGATGAACAAAGGGTTAGAGCTGATTGAAGCCTATTGGCTCTTTGGCTTACCCGCCGAGCAAATTCAAGTAGTTGTGCATCCACAAAGCGTCATTCATTCGATGGTTGAATATGCTGATGGCTCGGTATTGGCACAAATGGGCAACCCGGATATGCGCACCCCTATTGCCTATGCCTTGGCGTGGCCAGAGCGTATTGACGCTGGGGTGAATGCCTTAGATTTGTTCAAAATCGGGCAGTTAAATTTTGTTGAACCAGATTTCGTGCGTTTTCCCTGCTTGCGTTTGGCCTATGACGCTTTGGCGCAAGGCGGTTCTGCCCCAGCGATCTTAAATGCCGCCAATGAAGTAGCCGTAGCAGCGTTCCTTGCCGGACAGTTATCTTTCTTAGGCATTCCACAATTGATTGCTTCGACCATGGAACGCTTAAGCGTTGAGCCAATCCATAGCCTAGAGCAAGTCATGGCAATTGACCAACAAGCGCGTGAGATTGCTTTACAGTTGTTGGCTGACCAAGCTGCATAACACGCTTATTTCCAACATCAACAGAAACTAAAAAGCTAGGTACAACATGGATTTTTTAACCTATCCCATAGCGTTTGTAACCCTATTGGGGGTGTTGGTGTTTATCCATGAACTTGGACATTTTGCGGTAGCACGCTGGTGTGGTGTAAAGGTTCTACGTTTTTCAATCGGCTTTGGTCGCCCCTTATTTCGCCATATTTCAGCTAAGACACAAACCGAATGGGTGGTTGCCCTGATTCCGTTGGGGGGCTACGTTCGTATGTTAGATGAGCGGGAAGGACATGTCCCCGCAGGAGAAAAGCCCTTTGCCTTTAATTACAAACCCTTATGGCAACGTTTTGCGATTGTTGCAGCAGGACCACTCGCCAATTTGTTGTTGGCGTTTCTGTTGTATTTCTTTCTATTTTTTGTTGGTAGTAAAGAATTACTGCCTTTACTTGGCGCACCACAGCCCCAAACTGCGGCGGCAGTTGCAGGTATCAAAAATGGCGATCAAGTACGCCGGGTCAATGGGACAGAGGTTGTTACATGGCAGGATTTTCATTGGTTGGTTTTGGATTACGCGACCAAAACAGACCATGTTGTTTTAGAGATCGAAACTGCCGAAGGTAATATTAAAGAGGCCAATTTATCGGTGTTGGAGCTACAAGCTTCGGCCTGGGAAGGTGATCCTTTTGACCGCTTGGGCTTGAATTTTTATCGACCGCATTTGCCCCCGGTGGTTGGTTCGGTATTGCCCAACACGCCTGCGGCTAAAGCCGGATTGCAGGCAGGGGATGCCATCGTATTCGTCGATCAAGAAAAAATTCAAGATTGGGCGCGTTTTGTCGATTATGTTCGGGTGCGCCCGCAACAAGAGTTAGCCATCCAATTCCAACGTGATGGTGTGGTACAGCAAGTTAAGCTGATTCCTGATAGTGCGGAGGATCAAGGTAAAGCCATTGGTAGGATTGGAGTGACAGTGGCTATGCCACATGAGCAACGTGAAATCCGTACTTTTGTCGCTTATCCTTTGTCACAAGCCATGATGAAGGCGGCGCGAGAGGTCAAGGAAAAGTCAATTTTTAGCTTACGTATGTTAGGCAAAATGTTAACCGGGGCTGTATCGTGGAAGAATCTTTCTGGCCCCGTCACAATTGCTGACTATGCAGGTAAATCCGCCAAATTTGGTTGGGATGCTTATGTGCGCTTTATGGCCTTGGTGAGCATTAGTCTTGGCATTTTGAACTTACTTCCTGTGCCAGTATTAGACGGCGGACACCTTTTATACTATACAATCGAAGCTTTTCGGGGTAAGCCGTTACCTGAGAAAATACAAGAGCTTGGCTTGCGTTTTGGTTTAGCTATTTTGCTAACAATGATGTGTTTTGCCTTGTTCAATGACATTAACCGACTTTTATCGAATTAAAGAATGAAAAAGACGCTTTGTGCCAGCTTAGTCGCCTATGTGTGTGCTAGCTCCGCATTGGCTTTTGAGCCATTTGCGGTCAAAGATATCCGCCTTGAGGGTATCCAACGTATTGAAGCAGGTACGGTTTTTAACTACTTCCCGGTCAAAGTTGGTGATGTCTTTACCGATGAGAAGGCGACAGAATCCATTAAGACGCTGTTTGCAACTGGCTTTTTTAAAGATGTCCGTATTGAAACTAAGGATGGCGTAGTTATCCTTTTGTTGGAAGAGCGTCCCTCGGTTGCCAAGATTGAGTTTGTGGGTATGAAAGAGTTTGAGAAAGATGTCATTCTCAAAGCTTTCAGAGATGGGGGGTTTGCCGAATCTTTAGTCTTTGATCGCTCCGTGGTAGACAAAGCAGAACAAGAACTCAAACGGCAATATTTAAGCAAGGGGAAATATGGTGTCACCATTTCCACAGTGATTACCCCCTTAGAGCGTAACCGCGTAAGTGTTCAGTTTAATGTTGACGAAGGTGATGCTGCCAAGATTCGTAAGATCAATATTGTTGGCGCGAAGGCATTTTCCGAAAAAGAGCTATTGCGCTTATTTGATCTAACCACTCCGGGATGGTTTACGTGGTTTAGTAAGAATGATCAATACTCTAAACAAAAACTCACGGCAGATTTTGAGAAATTACGTTCTCATTATTTAGATAATGGTTTTATTGAGTTTGCGATTGATTCACACCAAGTCAACTTGACCCCGGAAAAAGACAGCGTTTTTATTACAGTGAATGTCACTGAAGGCGAACGTTATAAAGTTGGGGCGATTAAGTTGGCGGGGAATCTTGTTGTACCGGAAGCTGATTTATTAAAACAAATTAAAATTAAACCGGGTGAATTTTTCTCGCGAGAGAAGCTGAATCAAACCACAAAAGCAATTACTGAACGCTTAGGCAAAGATGGATATGCTTTTGCTAACGTTAACGCTTCGCCTGACTTAGATAAGGAAAAACGTGAAGCCTCTTTCACGATTTTTATTGATCCGGGTAAGCGAGTTTATGTACGTCGGGTAAATATTACGGGTAACTCAAAAACAGCGGATGAAGTTATCCGGCGTGAAATGCGCCAGCTTGAAGCTTCCTTGTTTGATACGGATAAAGTTGCCTTATCAAAGCAGCGTTTGGATCGTCTAGGCTATTTTCAAGAGGTTAATGTCGAAACACCACCTGTCCCCGGTACAGCAGATCAAGTGGATGTCAACATCAATGTCACCGAACGACCTACTGGCAACATTATGCTAGGTGCTGGTTTCTCTAGTACGGAAAAACTCGTCCTGTCAGGGGCGATTTCGCAACAGAACGTGTTCGGTAGTGGTAAACATGTTAATTTGCAGATGAACACAGGCAAGATTAACCAAGTTATTTCTTTTAGCTTTACGGATCCGTATTTTACGGTTGATGGCATCAGCCAAGGTTTTGATCTCTATAAACGTAACGTTAACCCAACCTCCTTGTCGGTTGGTAACTATAAAACAAGCTCAATCGGTGGTGGCTTGCGTTGGGGTTTCCCGATTGCGGAAAAAGAAACGATTTCTTTAGGCATTGGGGTTGATCAAACAGCAATCACAACATTTTCGGATAGTCCAAAACGCTATTTGGATTTTATTAACACCTTTGGTGCTAAAAACCATACCATCCCATTAACCTTGGGTTGGGTAAGCGATGGCAAAGATAGCTTCTTCTATCCAACCAAAGGTGTTGTTCAGCGTGCCAATTTAGAGGTAGCGACTCCAGCGGGTTCTTTACGTTACTATCGTGCGACCTATAACTATGGTCAGTATTTCCCTTTAGCAAAGTCATGGACATTATTCATTAATGGCGAGGCGGGTATTGCTAATGGCTATGGTGGTCAGACGTTGCCATTCTATAAAAACTTTTATGCGGGTGGGATTGGTTCAATCCGTGGCTTCGCTTCTGCTGGGGTTGGCCCACGAGATACCGTTTGTGACGATTACACCACACAGACCAATTGCCGTCTTTCTAACGAACACGTTGGTGGTACGCGTCGGGTAATTGGTAGTTCTGAATTGTTGTTTGCCATGCCTAGCTATGAAAAATTTGTACGTTTAGGTGTCTTTGCCGACGTAGGTCAAGTCTATGCCCAAGGCGAACCAATGTCTCTCAAACAGTTACGTAAATCGGTTGGTGTGTCTTTCTCTTGGATTTCTCCCATCGGTCCTCTGAAATTTAGTATTGCACGACCAATTAGTAAGCAAGAGGGGGATAGAACTGAACCCTTCCAATTCCAACTCGGAACAACCTTTTAATACAGGAGCATAACTTGAAAGTTAAATCTTACATCCTCGCTTCCGTTGTTGCCGCTCTTTTATCTGTCCAGGTTCAAGCAACGGAGTTGAAAGTTGGTTATGTGAATACCCAGCGTATTTTCCGTGACGCTCCTGCTGCGATTAAAGCTGCAAAAAAATTAGAACAGGAATTTGCTAAACGCGATCAAGAGCTGCAAGCATTGAGCAAACGTATCCAAACGGCGCAAGAGAATTTAGAGCGCAATGCCGTTACGATGGCAGAAGCGGATCGACGTACCAAAGAGCGCGAATTTAACGAATTATCCCGTGAGTTTCAGCGCAAACAGCGTGAATTCCGCGAAGATTTGAACATGCGCCAAAACGAAGAAAATGCCGCTGTAATTGAAAAGGCAAATAAGGCAATCAAACAGCTTGCTGAAGCAGAAAAGTTCGACCTGATCCTGCAAGATGTGGTGTGGGTTAGCCCCCGTTTGGATATTACGGACAAAATTATTAAGGCACTTTCTGATACCAAGTGATTACTCAGCAACTAATACCAGTGCCAAATCAGTCAATCACTGTTAGTCAGCTTATTGCCAAACTTGGGGGGGAAGTCCGGGGTAGCTTAACACTGCAAATATCACAAGTGGCTGCCCTAGACACAGCAGAAGCAGGCGAAATCAGCTTTCTCTCCAATCCCAAATATCGGCGGCAATTAGCAACGACTCAGGCATCTGTTGTTATCTTACGTTCAGATGCCTTTTCTGATGATTTGCCCCAATCAGATGCACGCGCTTATATTCTGACCAATAATCCGTATGCCTATTATGAGCGGGTTGCTGCCTTGCTTAATCCAGCACAAAAACCGTCAGCCGGTGTTCATGTTTCTGCCCAAATTGCTAACAATGTGGCTAGCACATTGCCAGATACAGTGCATTTAGGCGCAGGTGTTGTCATTGGGAGTGGTGTTTCTATTGGTGAAAATACGGTGCTCCATGCCAATGTTTGCGTTATGGCTGATGTCAGCATCGGTAAAGATTGCATTATCTACCCGAACGTTGTGTTGTATCCGGGGACGCAGATTGGTGACCGCTGTATTTTGCATAGTGGTGTAGTGCTTGGTGCAGATGGATTTGGCTTTGCGCCTGATGCAGGACAGTGGGTCAAAATTCCGCAAATTGGGCGGGTTATTTTAGGCAACGATGTCGAAATTGGCGCAAATACCACCGTTGACCGTGGGGCGATTAACGATACTTGCATTGGCGATGGTACTAAGCTAGATAATCAAATCCAGGTCGGACATAACTGCATCATTGGTAGAAACTGCGTGGTTGCCGCGTCCACCGCCATTGCAGGCAGCACCAAAATTGAAGATAACGTTGTGATTGGTGGGGCAACTGCCATCGCGGGACATATCACCATTAGCTCTGGTGTAACGGTTTCTGGTGCATCAACCGTCATGAAAAGCTTAACGAAGCCGGGGCAATACACCAGTGTCTATCCCTTAGAAGAACATAGCCGCTGGCTGCAAAATGCTTCACAACTTCGCCATTTAAATCGGCTGGCAGAACGGATTGCCCAGCTGGAAGCACAACTGAAAACAATAACCACAGAGGGTTAAAACAATGACCACAGAAATTACATTAGACATTCAAGGCATCCTAGAACATTTGCCACATCGCTATCCTTTTTTACTGGTAGATCGGGTGTTAGCAGTTGAACCCGGCAAGTCGATTCATGCCTATAAAAATGTCACGATTAATGAACCGTTCTTTGTTGGACACTTTCCCCATCATCCCGTCATGCCTGGTGTGTTGATTATGGAAGCCTTGGCACAAGCTGCCGGGATTTTGTCGTTCCAAACGATGGGTACAAAGCCTGATGATAGTTCCGTGTTTTACTTTGTCGGGATTGATGAGGCTCGCTTTAAGAAACCTGTGATGCCCGGCGATCAATTACATTTGCATGTGGAAATTGAACGCCATATGCGGGGTATCTGGAAATATAAGGCCGAAGCTCGCGTTGCTGGTGAAATTGTTGCTGAAGCCCGTTTAATGTGCGCCCAACGTGCCATTTAATTTGCATTAAATGAAATTGAGGTTTCCATGATTCATCCCACTGCGATTGTGCACCCCAACGCCAAAATCGGGGCAAATGTCAGTATCGGCCCCTATGCCATCCTTGGTGAGCATGTCGAAATTGGCGAAAACACCTCGATTGGCCCCCATACCGTCATTCATGGTCATACCCGCATTGGGCGCGATAATCGGATTTTCCAATTCTGTTCTTTAGGTGAAGTGCCGCAAGATAAAAAATATGCGGGTGAGCCAACACGTTTAGAAATTGGTGATCGTAATGTCATTCGTGAATTTTGTACGTTCAATCTTGGTACGGTACAAGATGGCGGTGTAACTACGATTGGCAATGACAATTGGATTATGGCCTATGTGCATATCGCTCATGATTGTCATGTAGCAAATCGCACCACCTTTGCCAATAACACGCAACTTGCCGGGCATGTGTATGTGGATGATTGGGCGGTATTGGGCGGTTTTACAGGGGTACATCAATTCTGTCGTATTGGTGCGCACTGCATGACAGCCGTGGGGACGGTTGTATTACAGGATGTCCCTCCCTATGTCATGGCGGCTGGCAATACGGCCTCCCCCTATGGTTTAAATGTGGAAGGCTTAAAGCGGCGTGGATTTACGTCAGAGGCTTTACTTGCCCTGAAGCGCGCCTATCGTACTTTGTACAAATCTGGCTTGTTGTTAGAAGAGGCTAAGACCAAACTTGCTGAAGAGGCAAAAACACAGGCCGATGTGCAAGTTCTGGTTGATTTCTTAAACGTTTCTAAGCGCGGCATTATTCGATGACCGAACGGGTTGTGCGTATTGCAATGGTCGCCGGGGAAGCCTCTGGCGATCTGTTAGCTAGCCATTTAGTGGCAGCGATTAAAGCCAAATTGCCACAGGCAACGTTTATGGGGATTGGTGGCCCTCGTTTGCAGGCACAAGGCTTTGACGATTGGTGGCCTTTAGAAAAACTCGCCGTCTTCGGTTATATCGATGCCTTAAAGCACTATCGTGAAATTGCTGGAATTCGCCGCGAGCTAAAGAAACGTCTTTTGGCAGACCCACCGGATTTGTTTATTGGTGTTGATGCCCCTGATTTTAATTTGGGCTTAGAAAAAGACCTGAAAGCACGGGGTATCCCTACCATTCATTACGTCAGTCCATCGATTTGGGCATGGCGCGGCGAGCGGATCAAAAAGATCAAAGAAGCGGCTTCGCATGTTTTAGCCTTGTTCCCTATCGAACCGCCTTTGTATGAAAAAGCCGGGATTCCTGTTACCTATGTTGGACATCCCCTTGCCGATAGCATCCCCTTGCAGATTAAGCGGCAAGAGGTAGCGACGGCTCTGAATTTGCCCAGTACCGCTCCAGTTTTTGCCTTTTTGCCGGGAAGTCGTCAGTCTGAACTGAACCACATGGCGGAAACGTTCATTGAAACAGCGCGTTTGCTCCATGCGAGTTTGCCCGAAGCTCGTTTCCTTGTTCCTCTCGCTACCCGCGAAACCCGTGATTTGTTTGAAGCGGCCTTATACCGTTTAGAGGCGGTGCATTTACCGATTCGTATGATGTTCGGTCATGCCCAAGAAGCGATGGGGGCGGCACATTGTGTGTTAGTGGCAAGTGGGACAGCGACCTTAGAGGCGGCTTTGGTCAAACGTCCAATGGTCATTACCTATAAGCTCTCACCCTTGGCGTATCGCCTAATGAAGGGTAAAGGCTATTTGCCTTATGTGGGTTTGCCGAATATTTTGAGTGGGCGTTTCCTTGTGCCGGAACTCTTGCAAGAGGATGCAACCCCAAAAAATCTGGCGCAAATTTTATTTAATCTGTATCACGACCGCCGTATAGCGACGATGTTAGAGCATGAGTTTACCAATCTGCATCTGCAATTACGGCAAAACACGGCAGAAAAAGCCGCCAGTGTGGTGTTGCAATACGTTTGCAAAAGCAGGCATGATTCAACTTGATTACTTACCTGCCTATGTGTGCGGGATTGATGAGGCGGGGCGGGGCCCTTTGGCGGGGCCGGTGGTGGCAGCGGCGGTATTGCTTGACCCAAACCGCCCAATTCTTGGCCTCAATGATTCAAAAAAATTAAGTGCGAAACGCCGTGAAGCCCTTGCCCTTGAAATCCAAGCGACCGCGCTGGCATGGGCAGTGGGTGAGGCGAGCGAAGCCGAAATTGACCAAGTAAATATTTTGCAAGCTACCTATTTAGCCATGCAACGCGCAGTTGCAGGCTTAGGGGCATTGGCAAAAGAGGCCGTTGTGGATGGCAATCGTTGCCCTAAACTGGCGATTCCCGTGCAAGCGATTGTGAAAGGGGATGGCAAAGTGGCTTGTATTGCCGCCGCCTCGATTTTAGCGAAGACCGTGCGTGATGCAGGGATGTTAGCCTTGCATGAGCAGTACCCAATGTATGGCTTTGCCCAACATATGGGCTACCCCACTGCCGCCCACCTTGCCGCTTTGCAAGCACATGGCCCTTCGCCTGTGCATCGGCGTAGTTTCGCCCCTGTTGCCCAGCTCTCTTTGCTATGAAACGTATTAGCTCACGCGATAACCCACGCTTTAAGCAACTGAAAAAGTTAGCGCAATCCGGGCGGGAACGCCGTTTAAGTGGTGAAACCCTGCTTGAAGGTGTGCATTTATTAGAAGCCTGCCTTGCCGCCCAGCATCTTGTACAAGAGTTAATGGTGAGCGAAAAAGGCGCGGCACACCCAGAGATTCACGCTTTTCTTGCTTTGCATAGCGACATTCCTTGTTTATTGCTGCCCGATGCCTTGTACCACGAGCTTGCCGCCACTGAAACGCCCAGCGGCATTTTGGGGCGCATTGCGATTCCTCGTGTTGCCACCGAGCCAAGGGTTGATGTTGATACGGTAGTGCTAGATGGGGTGCAAGACCCCGGCAATGTTGGCACCTTGTTACGCACGGCGTTAGCGGCCAATTTTCGCCAAATTATTCTGTCTGGCGATTGCGCCAGTGTTTGGTCACCCAAAGTCTTACGCTCAGGACAAGGCGCACATTTCACTCTGAGCCTGCATGACGGCATTGATTTGCCTGAATTTTTAGATGCCTACCAAGGTCGTATCTTAGCCACGGCATTGGCAGATTCGGTAGATTTATATGCGGCTGATTGGGCGCAGCCCCCACAAGCCTTAGCCTGGGTTTTTGGTGCAGAAGGCCAAGGTGTGTCTCCCGCCGTCTTAGCCCACACTCAAACAAAAATCCGTATCCCCATGCCGGGCTTAACTGAATCGCTCAATGTTGGTGTTGCAGCAGGGATTTGCTTATTTGAAACCCTACGCCGCCGTAATTATCCGCGTTAAAAACGGGTAAAAACGGCACAAGCACAGCATGGGAAGTAGGCCAAATAGTATTTGGTCTATAAGACAATTAAGCTTATTAGCCTTGACTTGTTGGTCAGTTTTTAATTTGGTCTGGCATTTTTCGCCACGGCGGCAGTTAAGCCAATTTCTTGGGCGGTTTGTGCGCCAATTAGGGTGCGTTGCAAATTCACGGGGATGGCGGATGAGGTTTCGCTCATTGGAATTCGTCCACCCATGATTTCTGCCCAATGCTGTGGATAGCGTGGATTGGCTTGGGGATCTGCATAGCCTTGGGGGTAGCGTGGTTCTAGGGTTTGTGGGTCATATTTATCGGTCGCGCCAAGCGTGTGTAATAACTCATGGCTAATAATCACCTGATTGGTTCGTCCATATTGCTTGCTTGCAAATGCCTTAATGACCGCCATTTGTCCCTTGTCTAAGCCGGTGGAGTGATCCAAGCGCGTATGCGTCGCCGGGTCGTGATACAACACAAACAAACGAATATCGGGGCGACCACCTTGCCATTTATCATGCTGCCAAGCCCACCAGCGTAGTTGCAAACTCCATTGCATCGCTGCCAATGCACTATTCGTTTCTGGGCGTGGCGGCGGCAAGCTGCTTAATTCTGGCGCAAGGTGAACATCTAAAGGGCGTATATTTTTTAAGCCATAACGTGCTGTTTCGGTGGCAAAGAAGTCCTGCATATCATCGAAATCGTCTTCTTTAAGCTGGGCAATATACGCAGAGGTTGCCGCACTATTGTCGGCATTCATTGGATACACCACGGCTTGCAGTGTTTCCTTCCAAGCCGTGGTGCGTGCTTTCGTTCGCCATGTACTTACGGCAAGGGTTAGTAGCAACAATAACAACACGACAATTCGTAAAACACGCCACATGTGAGCCATCTAGAAGAGTTTAAGACGTTACTGCCGAGTGTTTGGGCAAGGCCGCAAGCACGTCACGGATGGCGAGTAAGGCCGCTTCTGCACCCAGAGGAAGACTGACACCGGGTATGCCATTTAAGTCAGCTTGATCTGGGTTAATGCGGATGAGGGGACAACCTTGGGTTTCACTGAGGCGGCGAATCGACGGAATAGCCGTCCCTGCCCCGATTTCGATCACCACCATGTTTTGCGTGGGCTGTTCTAGCCAATCATGCCAACGTTGCTGTTGTTGCCATGCCCGCTGTTCGATCCAATCGCCATCACTAAACATCAAAATATTTGGACGTGCCAGCCGCCCACACTGTGGGCAAGTCGGTAAATCTGGGGCAATCCATTCGCAACGACTGTCATCGGTGCGCGGGTGAATCGCGTCGGCTGACCAAATATGCTCATCACACGGCTTGGCACATTGCAAATGATGGATTGAGCCATGAATTTCTAACATCTGCTCTGGGGCAAACCCGGCTTTTTGAAATTGCCCATCCACATTGCTCGTAATCACAAATGTGCCATAGCGCATTCTTAGACCAAACTCTTTTAAGGCTTGAAAGCCACGATGGGGCTGGGTTTTGCGATACAAGGCCAAACGATGCCCATAGAAGCCCCAGGCTTGTCGGGCGTTATTGCGAAAGGCTTGTGGATTGGCAATGGTGGTGAAATCGATATTCCATGCTTGTAAGGCAGGATATGCCCGCCAAAAACCGGCATTGCCACGAAAATCCGGCAAACCAGAATCAACCCCCATACCTGCCCCGGCAGTAATTAAGAGTTGTTCCGCATTAGCGATTAACGCCGCAGCGGCATGGATAGCAGCAGAATGAGGCATAAGAAATTACTTTCCTTGTCCCCGCGCAATTTGGCGCGACAAGATAATTAAGGGAATTAAACCAACAACGACAATGGCTAAGGCAGCGGTAGAGGCTTCGCTCAAACGCTCATCCGAAGCCAGCGTAAAGGTTTGCGTGGCTAAGGTATCAAAATTAAAGGGGCGCATGACTAAGGTGGCTGGTAGCTCTTTCATCACATCGACAAAGACCAGCAACACAGCGGTAAACAAGCCACCACGCAGTAAAGGCAAATGGACTCGCCACAGCGTTTGTACTTGATTTAAGCCCAGACTCCGCGCTGCATCATCCATGCTGGGCTTAATGCGGGCAAGGCTAGATTCGACGGTCTGTAAGGCCACCGATAAGAATCGTACTTGATGTGCATACACCAAGGCGACAATTCCCCCGGTTAGCAATAAGCCGGGGTTATGCGCAAAATACTGCTGCCATAGTGCATTAAGGTAATGATCCAATTGCGTAATGGGGATCAATGTGCCAACAGCAATGACTGAGCCGGGAACGGCATAGCCTAAGCCCACAATACGATTGAGCCAAGTTGTAATGCCACCTCGTGCCAAGCGGGCGGCATAGGCCAATAACACCGCAATACCAACCGCCAGCACTGCCGCGATACCCGCTAAGAGAAAGCTATTTTCGGCAAGGGTAATAAAACGGGAGCCAAATTGCGCATCGCCGTCGCTAATCGTCATCTTGATTAACAAGGCCGCAGGGAGCAAAAAACCGATTGTTAAGGGCAATAGGCACAACAAACTGGCACAGATACCGGGAAGCGGGGCGAGGCGCGAACGTTGCACACTGTGTTGGCGTTGCCCTTGGGGGTAATAGCGAGCCTTACCGCGTGAAAAATGCTCTAAGGCTAACAAGGTCAATACTGTCCCTAAGAGCAAGGCGGCTAATTGCGCCGCCGCAGTACGGTCGCCCAAGGCAAACCAAGCGCGGTAAATGCCCGTGGTAAACGTATTGACCCCAAAATAGGCCACCGTGCCATAGTCTGCCAAGGTTTCCATTAAGGCTAAGGCCACACCAGCCACAATCGCTGGGCGGGCAAGCGGTAAGGAAATTTGCCAAAAGGTGCGCCACGGCCCTAAACCGAGTGTCCGTGCCGCTTCCACCACCCCGCCTGCTTTTTCTAAAAACGCGGTACGAGCCAGTAAATAGACATAGGGGTAGAGCACACAGATAAACATCGTAATTGCCCCCCCCCGACTGCGAATGTCAGGAAACCAATAATCGGCTTTTTCCCATAGGAAGGTCTCGCGCAACCAAGTTTGTACTGGGCCAACGAACTGTAATAAATCGGTATAGACATACGCCATGACATAGGCTGGCATGGCCAGTGGCAAAATCAACGCCCAGTCAAAAAACCGCCGTCCGGGAAAATCCAGCCTTGCCGTCAGCCAAGCCGCCCCTACGCCAACCCATACGACACCCATTCCGACTCCAAAAAGCAGGTACAGGGAATTAGCGATGTAATCTGGCAATACCGTTTGGCGTAAATGTTGCCAAGTTGCGTCAGTACCCGACGCAAACAAATGCAAACCGACACTGATAATTGGCACAGCGATTAACAGTGCAATCAGCAAGGAAAGCAAGAAAAGGGGAGAGAGTGCAGAAAGAGAAGAAAGAGAACGTAAGCGCGACATAGTTCGCCAATTATAATAGCTCTCATTCTCTTATTTTCTTCTTTCCTGCCTGCACCTCCTTATGACGCAACTTATTTTAGAAAATGTTGTGCAAGCTTATGGGCAACAGCCTATCGTCAATGAAGTTAGCTTTCGTTTAGCCACGGGTACGATTGCCTGCCTCCTTGGCCCCTCTGGGTGTGGCAAGACGACCTTACTGCGCTGCATTGCCGGATTTGAACGGATTCAGGGCGGTACGATTTCCTTGCGTGGGGACATAGTAAGTAGCGCGACACACTGCCTTGCCCCAGAAAAACGCCGCATCGGTATGGTCTTCCAAGACTACGCCCTGTTTCCGCATCTCCGTATTGCCGAAAACATTGGCTTTGGCCTCTTTGGTCTAAAAGAAAAAATGAGCCAGAAGGACAAGCAAAATAGAGTCAATGAGCTACTTGTGACAATTGGTCTAGAAGGTATTGGGCAAAAATACCCCCATGAGCTTTCCGGGGGACAGCAACAACGGGTCGCCTTAGCGCGTGCCTTAGCTCCCCGCCCAGAACTGATTTTGCTCGATGAACCATTTTCTAATTTAGATGTGGATTTACGCGAACGCCTATCCCTAGAAGTGCGCGATATTTTGAAGCGAGAAGGCTCAACCGCAATTTTAGTGACGCATGACCAACATGAAGCCTTTGCGATGGCGGATGAAATTGGCGTAATGCAGCACGGCAAAATCCAGCAATGGGACACGCCTTACAATTTGTACCATCGCCCACAAAACCGTTTTGTGGCGGATTTCGTCGGGCAGGGTGTCTTTTTACCTGCACGAGTGATTGATGACTGCCATGTTGAAATTGAATTTGGACGCATAGAATCCGCTGCCCCAATTGCCTGTAGTCTTGGCTGTGGTGATTGCCTGCGCCGTTATGCCAGTGAGGGGTGTTCCGTAGATGTACTGCTCCGCCCCGATGACATTGTGCATGATGACCATAGCCCAATCGTGGCAGAGGTCAAACATAAAGCCTTTCGTGGCGCAGATATTTTGTACACCTTAGGCTTACCGAGTGGGGCAAACGTCCTCGCCCTTGTACCCTCGCATCACAACCATGCACTTGGCGAAAAAATTGGTATTCGTTTAGCGGTGGATCATGTGGTGGCCTTTAAACCTGACAATCAGACTGAGCAAACTGCACAATTAGGGCAGGCAACACAACGAACGCAAACGGTACATTTTGTATGATTGCGTGGCTTGAACCTGAGGATGATTTTCCTCCCCTCTCTGCCGCATTAACCGAGCCGAATGGCTTACTCGCCGCCTCTACCGAGCTGAGTGTAGAGCGGCTGATTACGGCGTATTTACATGGAATTTTTCCGTGGTTTTCACCGGGTGATCCGGTGTTATGGTGGAGTCCAGACCCACGTATGGTCTTGTTTCCGCAAGAATTTCAGCCAAGCCATTCATTACGCAAATTATTGCGCCAAGGCAATTACACAGTACGTTTAGATTCTGATTTTGCTGCTGTCATTCGGGCGTGTGGAGAAACGCCGCGCCACGGGCAAAATGGCACATGGATTACCCCAGAGATTATTGCTGCGTATAGCGAATTACATCGGTTGGGGTTGGCGCACAGTGTGGAAACATGGAGAGATGGCAAACTGGTTGGCGGTTTGTATGGGGTTGCCATTGGTAAGATGTTTTATGGCGAATCCATGTTCGCTTGGCAGAGCAATGCCTCAAAAATTGCGTTTGCGCACTTGGTAGCGTATTTGCAAGATCAAGGTTTTGGCCTGATTGATTGCCAAATGCAAACGGTACACCTGACTTCGCTGGGGGGGCGTACCATTCCGCGCCAGACATTTGTACAGCAATTACAAAAACTGAGTACGCAAGCCTTTACCCCCAACCGCTGGCCAGAAACTGCCGCTGATGCTTTATGGCGGCGGTAAACGCAGCTTTAAGTGTTAGGTGGAGTTTGGCGAAAGAACAGCCACCACCAGCCCCCAATTATGCCTAACAAGCCCAGCTCCCATAAATACGGGAGCTGGTAGACCAAATAGGAAAGTATGGCGATTAAGCTTATTAACGCTAGATAACGCATCATTAGACCAAATTAGAGCAAATTAGACAAAACCAATGAACCAGCTTACTGTGCCTGATAAAACCCCCTGCCAAACCTGTGGCGCATGTTGTGCAACGTTTCGTGTTGATTTTCATCCAGCGGAGCTGGCAGGCGGGGCGTTTCCGTGGGGGGAGGGTGTACCCGTGCATTTAACCGTGCCCGTGACCAAAAACATCGTGCGCATGGGCGGCACCGATGCTTATCCACCGCGTTGTGTGGCCTTAGTTGGCGAGATTGGGCAAGCCGTCAGTTGCCAAATCTACACCGCCCGCCCCTCGCCCTGCCGGGAGTTTGATATTGAACACGATGCCTGTGCGCGAGCGCGGCAAGGTTTGGGGCTGGGTCTGATAAAATAAATTGGTCTATTGCCGGAAAATCCATGTCTGACATAGTCAAACCGAAGTTTTATACGTTGGTCTAATTATTTTGACACTAGCGTTTCTGCAACCTGACAACTATCAGAGCAACCAACCAGTTGTTCAATAATTTGCCGCACGCGCCCCATCGCACCTTGTAACACTTCTTCAATGCTATCGAAGGAAATGCCATGCACGCTATCCGCACGTCCGGCAGCATAATTGGCAATCACATTGATGGCAGCGTAAGGGATGTTTAATTCTCGTGCCAAGGCCGCTTCTGGCATTCCGGTCATGCCCACCACATCAGCACCATCACGCTCAAGGCGGTTAATTTCGGCAGCAGTTTCTAAGCGTGGGCCTTGGGTTGCGGCATAGACAGCCCCTGTTTTTAATGTCACACCAGCATTTGCGGCAGCAGCGACAATCCGTGTGGTTAAAGGCTGGTCATAGGGCTCAGTAAAATCAATATGGGTAACAGGGTTATCTACGCCATCAAAGAAAGTTGACGCACGTCCCCAAGTGTAATCAATGATTTGATTGGGTAAAACAATGTCGCCAGGGCGCAAATCGCCACGAATTCCGCCCACGGAAGCCACAGAAATAATGCCTTTGACCCCGGCATTATGTAAGGCCCAAATATTGGCACGGTAATTGACGGCATGTGGCGGGATCGTATGCCCATAACCATGCCGCGCTAGAAACACCGTTTCTTCTTGGCAAATCCGCCCAAAGGTTAATACACCAGAAGGTTCGCCATACGGGGTGCGCACCACTTCACGGCGTGACACTTCCATATTTGACAGGGTGGTTAAACCACTGCCGCCAATAATTGCCAACATAAACGATTCTCCAGACTCCAGATTTTATTTTTAGCTAGGGATTACGCCACTTGGCGCGGCATGAGCAAAGAGGCTAATACTGGCACCGCACCGCGCAAGGCGGAAACATGCACCAGCGAGACTTGCTGCGTACTGCCCTGCAATTTGCGGTAGGTCGCATGTTCACGTAATGCCAACCACGGCAAGTCTTTGACGGTATGTTCACGGTGGTAATTCGCCAAAATATCGCGCCCCATGTCTTTGGCTGCCCATGCAATCGCGCTGCGATCCAGCAAATGTAAATGCTGTACCGAGGGCAGGCGCGTCGCTAGTTCCGCAATTTGCCGATGTAACTTTTGCCGATACGCCACCACCGCGCGTCCACCATCGCCACTTTTTGCCCCGGTGCGCTCACTTGGTGCGCCCATTAACCAGCACACCACGGTATCAGGGGCAAACTCGGTGATTATGGCGAGCTGTTCTGCGGTTAACTGCGTTAAATCAGCGGTTAAGGTCTGCAAACTATCAGAATAGGCTGCTGTTCTGCGTTGTGTGGCGGCGGTACATTCGGCTAACTCATCCAAGGCAAGAACCTGTAAGCCACGTTGCAACAGGGCTTCTGTGCCAAAACCAAGGCCGCAACCAATCTCTAAGACCCGTTGTCCGGGGACAAGGTTCGCCATCCATTGGTAATC
>CAZOBT010000007.1:0-3096 GCA_964578025.1 uncultured Rhodocyclaceae bacterium
GTTTTATCTCCGGCGACAGCGCGGGCGCGGGTTAGGGCTTGGTGTTCCCAGACCCATGCATTTTCTTCCTGATATTGGCGAAAAGCCGCCAAGCTACAGGCCAAGACACCAGAATCCCCATTCGGACGTAGGCGCAAATCGGTTTCAAACAAAATCCCCGCTGGGGTCGTGCTGCCCAACCAAGTGGTTAAACGCTGGCCTAAGCGCGTGTAATTTTCTTGCGCATCGGGGTGCTCGTCGTCATAGACAAAGACCAAATCTAGGTCAGAGCCATAACCCAACTCTTTGCCGCCCAATTTGCCATAACCAATCACCGCAAACGCCGGGGTGTCGCGGTGACGTTTGCGGATGGTTTGCCAGCATCGTTTGATTGTCGTTTCGACCAAAATATCGGCAAGGTAACTGAGATGGTCAGAAATGCTTTCTACGGGTAGCACCCCCGCCAAATCTTGTGCCAATAAGCGGAACACTTGCGCATGATGGGCTTCGCGCAAAATGTCCATTTCGCGCTCGGTATCGTTGTGATGCAAGGCCAGCTCCTGCTGTAACTCAGCCTCAAAACTTGCCCAATCACTGCCTTCTTCTAACAAACGTGGGTCAAGAAATTCATCCAACAAAATCGGATGACGATTTAAGTATTCCGCCGCCCATGAGGATGCACCGACCATATCGGCGACTTTGCGTAAGGCCGTTGGGTATTGCTGCAACAAGGCCAAATATGCCCCACGCTTACTCACCGTATCTAAAAACGCTAAGCCCCGCTCTAAGGTTAAATCCGGGTGTGGGGTTTGGCTCGCCGCTTCTAATAAACGCGGCCCGACCGCATCCATACGTTGCCGATTGCTTGCGGGCAGTTGCACATAACGCGAAGAACTGCGCATCTGCTGCAAACGTTCCCACGCCGCTTGCGGATGGCGGAAGCCCTTTTCGCCAAGTAGCTCAATCGCCGATTCGGTATCAATCTGCCCGCCCCACAAGGCTTCTAGCGGATGCGCTCCTTCTTCTGGGTCAGAAAACACTGCTTCAAAATGGCGGCTGACAATAGCGCGATGTTGATTCAGCACTGCCAACATACTGTCCCAATCGGCAAACCCCATGCTGCGGGCAATATTGGCTTGATCCTCGGCATTGCTGGGCAGGCTGTGCGTTTGTTTATCTTCAACAAATTGCAAGCGATGTTCTAAACGGCGCAAAAAGACATAGGCTTCGCGTAATTCGGCTTCGCTTTCGGGGGTAATAAACCGCCGTTCCGCCAGTTGTGCCAACACGCTTAAGGTCGGGCGAATTTGCAACCACGTTTCGCGCCCACCACGAATCAGTTGGAAGACTTGCGCGATAAATTCAATTTCCCGAATTCCCCCCGGCCCCAATTTGACATGGTTCGCCATGTCTTTCCGCGCTACTTCACGGCGGATTTGTGCGTGTAAATCACGCATGGCGTTAATCGCACCAAAGTCTAAATATTTACGGAAAATAAACGGACGGGCGATTTTTTGTAGGCTCGTTACCCATTCAGTTTGCAGGTTGTCGCCGCTATTCATCACCCGCGCTTTGATCCACGCATAGCGTTCCCATTCGCGGCCTTGGGTAATAAAGTAGTTTTCTAAGGCATCCAAACTACAGACTAAAGGGCCAGAATCGCCATTCGGGCGCAAGCGCATATCGACACGGAACACTTGCCCATCGGCGGTAATGTCGCCTAAGGCATTGATGATTTTCTTGCCTAAACGGGTAAAGAAATCAAAGTTATCAATGACTTTACGCCCACCGACCGTTTCGCCATCTTCGGGGTATACAAAAATGTAATCGACATCGGAAGACACATTCAGCTCACGCCCCCCGAGCTTGCCCATGCCAATGATGATGAGGCGTTGTACTTGACCTTGGCTGTCGAGCGGTTCGCCAAATTGTGCGGCTAACTGGCGGTGATAATGCGCCAAAGCAACATTGGTGGTGACATCGGCGAGCAAAGTCATGCCTTCAACAATTTCGCTCAAGGGTGCGTCACCGACTAAATCGCGTAAACACAACTGCGCCATCGCCCATTGCCGCACTTGGCGCAAGCGGGTTTTTAAACCGTCATCGTCGCTAGGCAAAGGGTTATCGGGGCTATCAATGGCAGCCAGTAAAGACTCTGCCGTTAAAGCTTGCTCCCAAGTGTGGGCTAAACGTTCGACCAAAGCGGGACGGGTGCTGAGTAACTGGCGCAAATAACGACTATGCTCAATCGCCGCCTGCCAACGGGTATCCGGTAAATCCATATTCAAACTCCCAAGGAAATTGTTATTAATTTTTTATGATCAAACTTTGATAATCGTATCGCTATATAACGCGACGTAAGCATCATGTGTCAGTAAGCGCATTGGTTCAACTAACGCTTGTGCAACCAGTAGGCGATCAAATGGGTCATGATGGTGTAATGGTAAATCACCCACAGCCACCGCGTGCTCTGGCTCAATCGCTAAAAAGCGATACCCAGCTTCCCGAAAGTAAACTGGCAACCTCTGCGTTGTGTGTATCTATCTCATCAGGCACGACAAATTTACCTTTAGCCACACCCAAGCGTTGTTGTTGATTTTCTGTGTCGATGGGGACAAGTTTTGCGGCTGGGCGGCCATTACGTGCGATGAGGATTTCACGCTCACTTCCTTGTTCAATCACTTCTACTAAACGAGAAAGCGAGGATTTTGCCTGTAGCATATTCACGGTTAACATCGTTGTCTCCAAGAAAGTGGTAGAAGTCTTTAGTCTGGTCTGATCTAGCTAAGTAAGCAAGTCGGGCAAGCCTTCCACCCACGGCATTTGCTCTAGTACATCAAGAAAGTCCTTATCCAACGGGGCTTGTAGCATAAGTAAATCCCCACTTATGGGATGGCGTAATTCCATTTTGCGACAGGCTAAAAGCAAGCGTTGGCAGCCAAAATGGGCTTGGAAAGCGCGGTTGTGTTTGCCTTTGCCATAGGTGGCATCGCCAATAATCGGGTGGGAAATGTGTTTGAGATGGCGGCGGATTTGGTGTTGCCGCCCAGTCTGCGGAAACAGGGCAAGCAGGGCGTAACGGCTGGTCGGATACCGCTCTACCGCCCACGGCAATTC
>CAZOBT010000007.1:3196-22241 GCA_964578025.1 uncultured Rhodocyclaceae bacterium
CGCCGCCCAATCTGATCGCGCACCATCTGCAAAGCAAACGCCTCTTCATGCCGCGCAAGCATACTGCGATGCACCAACAACCCCGACGGCTTATGCACCGCCACCAGAAAATCATCGTGATACAAAATCGGCAAGGGCATAGTGTTATTTGGTCTATTCTTTATAAAGAAGGTAAATACATTGTTGGTTGGCTAATTTTTGATTTAGTCTTGAATTTTTACTCTTCATGTTCGCTTGCGTGATATTCCTCGTAAATTTCTTTTACCGTGCGTCCGTTAAATGTCCAATAGGGTGAAGGTTGTAATGGATAGTCATCAGGATGACCGAGCATTTTTCTGGTTGCTTGTGTGAGTGAGCTGATCTCATTCTGGAATTTAACTTTTTTCTCGCTAACCACAGTGCATTGATATTGCTCATCTTTGCTACTAACCAAGATACTTCCTTCGGGAATTGCCAACTCATAGAAGTTCATGTGAGGGCGCATGGTGCGCTTCATGGTTTGTGCTGATTGTTTATCGACAGACGGAGTATCAGACTCAATCGTACTTTCAATTTGTTGTGTAATGTCATCAACCTTTAATAGCTGTAATACAGCAATCACCCGCTCTGCTTCTAAACGGAAAAATTCACGATTAGGGTTAATACGTGTCATGCCAAAAGCAAAATGCAAGGCTTTTTCTACTTCATGTGCATCTTTTACTTGACACGCAAAAACACACTCGAAAGGCACAGGAACTCCTGTGCTATAGAGTTGGCGCATCCGAGCTTCAACCTCAGCCTGTGTAGTTTTCCCAATTTTCACTAGACCAGGCATTGCTGGGTTGGTCAACACATAAACAATTTGTGTCGTTTTATCCACCATGTTGAATAAGCCCTAATTAAATCGTTGGTGCTTACATTCAATTAACGAAAAAACGAAAAGTAAGCACCTTAATGTTAGTCCCAGTTGTATTTACCCAAAAAACCGGGTGGCTGCCTCGGGAGGGATGGTCATGCCGGTGGCGTGGGCGCGTTGGAGGAGTTCCCAGTAATAGCGGTAGGAAGCGCGGTCGTGCAATTTGCCTTGGTGCTGAATTGGCCCCCAGTCGGTGTCTTGCGCGGCGATGAGGATTTCGCTGGCGGCGGTGACTTCGGAAAAATCGGGGCGCATGGCTTCGACAATTGGCACGATTTGATTCGGGTGAATGCTCCACATGCGCAAATAGCCAAATTCGCGGCGGGCGCGGAGTGCGTCGTTTTTGATGTAGTCGACATCTTTTAATTCGGTGGTGACGTTATGCGATGGCACAACACCGCAAGCTAAGGCAGCGGCACTGATTTCGCATTTGGCGCGGGTAACTAAGGGATGTTCAAATTGTCCGGGGCTTTTCATCGCCGCGCCGGGAATTGCGCCATGATGTCCAGAGACAAAATCCATCAAACCAAAATCGAGGCTTTCAACGCCCTCTAAAGCGGCAATTTCCCAAACTTCGCGTAATGCGCCGTGGGTTTCGATTAAGACATGGACGGG
Source organism: uncultured Rhodocyclaceae bacterium (assembly GCA_964578025.1). Taxonomy (GTDB): domain Bacteria; phylum Pseudomonadota; class Gammaproteobacteria; order Burkholderiales; family Rhodocyclaceae; genus CAZOBT01. Next base: position 4,707 of record CAZOBT010000007.1, read on the forward strand.
AATGGGTTGGTGAATGCCATATCGCGCTTCAATGGCGCGTAAGGCCGCGATTTGTGTTGCGGTATCCGCAGCAGAACGGACTTTGGGCAGTGTAATAAACGGCAAGCGTGTGCCTGCGATACTGACCAAAATCGCTAAATCTTCTTGCCAATGCGGGTGGGTAATGTCGTGGATACGTGCGCCAACTCGCCCAAAGTGATTGGCTTCGCTCATGATTAAACGCGCTGCCATTTCGGCATGTTCTTTTTCTGCGCCTGCATGTGCGCCATCTTCGCAATCACAGGTAATGTCAAAAATTGCCCCTAGCTCTTGCTGCAACTGCATGGCTTTTAACATCAATTTTTCTGAGCCAGCGTAGTGATCAACCACGGGGAGGATGGGAAAGGGTTTTTCGCCTGCAAATAAGACTGCGGAAGGATGACGCATGATTGTTTAACCTTATCAAGCCAAGAAAAGAAAAAGACCACGGATTGTACCGTGGTCTTTTCTTACTGCTAGGTTTGCCAATGCCTTAATACGTTAATCGTTTAAGGCATACGCAGACGGGCAGATTACAGCATGTCTTTCACTGCTTCGGCTTCGTCGGTCAACTCTTTCAGCGTGATGTTGATCTTTTCACGGCTGTATTCGTCGATTTCCAAACCTTGGATGATGCTGAATTTGCCATCTTTGCATTCGCAAGGGAAGCCAAACACGATGCCTTCGGGGATGCCATAAGAGCCATCAGAAGGAATACCCATCGTGACCCATTCGCTAGAACCGAGCACCCAGTCACGAACGTGATCGATGGCGGCGTTAGCAGCAGAAGCGGCAGAGGACAAACCACGGGCTTCGATGATCGCTGCACCGCGCTTACCAACGGTGGGCAGGAACACGTCGTTGTTCCAAGCGTGGTCGTTAATCAATTCCTTAACGCTGTCACCATTGGAGGTGGTGTAACGGTAGTCAGCATACATGGTGGGAGAGTGGTTACCCCAAACAACCAATTGCTTTAAGGAAGAAACATCACGACCAGTTTTTGCTGCCAACTGAGACAGTGCGCGGTTGTGATCCAAACGCAACATGCCGTGGTAGTTGTTAGGATTGGTACGACCAACTTTCTTAGCAGCAGCGGCTGCAATGTAAGCGTTGGTGTTGCAGGGGTTGCCTACGACCAATACTTTCACATCTTCTTTGGCGTTTTCAGCGATGGCCTTACCTTGAACGGTGAAGATTGCACCGTTGGCGGTCAACAGGTCAGCACGTTCCATACCCTTGGTACGGGGACGAGCACCAACTAACAAGCAGACATCAGCGTCTTTGAATGCAACGTTAGGATCGTCGGTAGCGATCATGCCAGCGAGCAGAGGGAAGGCGCAGTCGTCCAATTCCATCATCACGCCCTTAACGGCTTGCTGGGCTTGGGGTAAGTCGAGCAATTGGAGGATAACGGGTTGGTCTTTGCCAAGCATTTCACCGGAGGCGATGCGGAACAGTAGGCTGTAGCCGATTTGACCGGCTGCACCGGTAACTGCAACACGCATAGGGGCTTTGGACATGTGTCACTCCTGAGTAGACATTGATTTGTAAGTTAAGCACGGGAGGGCTTGATACTAGCAATCCCAGTCGGCTGGAAGGGGATGCCAAGCCGAAAATCATAGGAGTTAGGTTACGATGTGTCAATCCTAAATCTTATGTCTTATATTAGATAGCAAAAGATAGACGACAACAGGCGAAGTATGCTGAAATCTGTCCGCACTGTATTTCCCCCCGTATTTACAACTATTCCCTTATCCTTTTTATAGGTATTTCCATGGTAGCCACTCCTACCTTTAGTCCTTTATATCGCCAGATTAAAGATTTGATGATGCGCCGTTTGGCGGATGGCGATTGGGAGCCTGGACAAGTCATTCCCAGCGAGGCTGAATTGGCAAGTTCATTTGGAGTGAGCCAAGGTACGGTGCGTAAAGCCATTGACGAAATGGCGGCTGAAAATTTACTGGTACGCCGTCAAGGTAAGGGAACATTTGTAGCAACCCATAGCGATCCACGTTCGTTTTACCGTTTTTTGCGCCTCGTTCCTGATGCAGGCGAGTTGACGCATTCGCGCAGCGAACCCTTATTTTGTGAAACTGCACAGGCTGATGCTGAGACGGCGAAGGTTTTAGGGGTGGCTGTTGGTGACCCGGTAATTCATCTTGGGCGGGTGTTGCAATTTGATGGTAGCCCGGTCGTTTTAGATGATATTTATTTGAACCCTGATTTGTTCTGCGACCTAAATTTTGCCGAACTCCGTGCGTGGGAACATTCGCTATATGCTTTATTTGAAAGCAAATTTGGTGTGCGCATGATTCGTGCTGAAGAGAGTCTGCGAGCAGTCGCAGCTGATGCGCGCAGTGCGCAATTCTTAGGCGTTCCTGAGCACTCACCATTGCTTTCGGTTGAGCGAGTGACCTTTACTTACGGTGATCGTCCGGTGGAATGGCGCAAGGGTTTATACCTCACGAAAAATCATCATTACCGCAATGAACTGGGATAAATAACACCCGAGTTTTGCAACTATGTGTCAGTCCTGAGGTATATTGGTCAGTTCTTGGTTATAATTACCGTTCCCTTTAACCGACTTTCTAGCGGTTTTCCCGCGTCTACATTGAGGCATGACGTTCATGGCAGAAATGACCATTAAGAAACGTCCAAAAAATTTGGACCTGACGAGTATCCGCTTGCCCCTTCCCGGCAAGCTTTCCATCCTGCATCGTGTCAGCGGTGCGGGGCTGTTCCTGTGCTTACCTTTGTTGCTGTGGCTGTTCCAGTCCAGCCTGACTTCGCCTGAGACCTTTGCTTTCTTCAAGTCACTGGCGGCTAGTCTGCCTGCAAAGGTGATTCTGGGCGGTTTAATCTGGGCTTACATGCATCACTTCTGTGCTGGCATCCGTTACTTGTTGCTTGATTTGCACATTGGTATTGAAAAAGAAGCAGCCGTTACGTCAGCCAAAATCTCGTTTGCGGTCAGTATCGCTCTGACCCTTGTTTTGTGGGGGGTATTGCTGTGATCAACCGTATCGTTGTTGGGGCTGGTTATGGCCTGAAAGATTGGATTGCACAACGTGCGACCGCCGTGATTATGGCGTTGTACACCGTGCTACTCCTTGTTGTGTTGTTGGTAGTGCGTCCCGGTGACTTTGACGCATGGCGTTCTGTCTTTGCCAATGGCGGCATGAAGTTCGCTACCTTCCTTTTCTTCCTCAGCCTGTTCTATCACGCTTGGATTGGCGTGCGTGATATTTGGATGGACTACATTAAGCCAACTGGCTTGCGCTTAGTGTTGCATGTTGCTACGGCTGCTCTGCTCCTTGGCTATGCAGGTTGGGCTGCCTCTATTCTGTGGAGACTGTAAGCGTGAATATTCCGGTTCTCAAGTTTGATGCGGTAATCGTTGGTGCTGGTGGTGCTGGCCTGCGTTCCGCGATTCAGTTGTCTGAAGCTGGCCTGAAAACGGCTGTGCTGTCTAAGGTTTTCCCCACTCGCTCGCATACCGTTGCCGCACAGGGTGGCGTAGCGGCTTCTTTGGGTAACTCTGAAGAAGATCATTGGCACTGGCATATGTACGACACCGTAAAGGGGTCTGACTGGCTGGGCGACCAAGATGCTATCGAATTTATGTGTAAAAAAGCTAACGAAGTTGTGGTTGAGCTTGAGCACTACGGTATGCCATTTGACCGTACCGACAACGGTAAGATTTACCAGCGTCCTTTCGGCGGTCATATGTCGAACTTCGGCGCAAAACCTGTGCGCCGTTCTTGTGCTGCGGCTGACCGTACCGGTCACGCGATGTTGCACGCTATGTATCAACGTAACGTCAAAGCCAACACCCAGTTCTTCGTTGAATGGATGGCTCTGGATCTGATCCGCGATGCCGAAGGTGCAGTAGTTGGCGTAACGGCAATGGAAATGGAAACTGGCAAGATCGTCATTTTCCATACAAAAGCCACGATTTTTGCCACAGGTGGTGCTGGTCGTATTTACCACTCTTCTACCAATGCCTTTATCAATACAGGTGACGGCTTAGGGATGGCGGCGCGTGCTGGCGTTCCTTTAGAAGACATGGAATTCTGGCAATTCCACCCCACCGGTGTTGCTGGTGCTGGTGTGTTGATTACCGAAGGTGTGCGCGGTGAAGGCGGTATCCTGCGTAACTCCAGCAATGAAGCCTTCATGGAGCGTTACGCGCCCAATGCGAAAGACTTAGCTTCTCGTGACGTGGTAGCCCGTGCAATGACGACCGAAATTAAAGAAGGTCGTGGCGCAGGTGCGAACAAGGATTATGTCTTGTTAGACATTACCCACCTTGATCCCGCAACCATCATGAAGCGTTTGCCTGGTATCCGCGAAATTTCTATTCAGTTCGCTGGTGTTGACCCCATCAAGCAACCTATCCCGGTTGTGCCCACCTGCCACTACCAAATGGGCGGTATTCCTACCAATTACTCTGGTCGTGTGGTTGTGCCACAGGGCGACAGCTTGGCAGTGGAAATTCCTGGTTTCTATGCCGCTGGTGAATGTGCTTGTGCTTCTGTGCATGGTGCTAACCGTTTGGGTACGAACTCCCTGCTTGACCTCTTGGTCTTTGGTAAATCTGCGGGTGATTCCGCTGTGGAAGACCTCAAGGCGGGTAAAGCTCACCGTGATTTGCCTGCGAATGCGGCTGAACAATCCTTGGCTCGTGTTGATGCGATCAACACCCGCAAGGGCGGTACGAGCGTTTTCGAAGCACGTTTGGCCATCCAACGTACCATGCAAGATCATGCTGGTGTGTTCCGCTTCGACGATCTGTTGAAGAAGGGCGTACAGAAGATTCTCGAAGTCGAGCAATCTGTTAAATCCTTGGAAATCAAAGACAAGTCCCAAGTGTGGAACACTGCTCGTGTTGAGGCTCTGGAAACAGAAAACCTTATCGAAGTGGCAAAAGCAACCATGCTTTCCGCTGAAGCGCGTAAGGAATCTCGTGGCGCACACGTTCGTGACGATGCCCCTGATACCGCAGAATGTCCAAATGGTCGTAACGACAAAGAGTGGCTCAAGCATACGCTGTTCTACTCTAAGGACAATAGCATTACTTACAAGCCAGTCAACCTCAATCCGTTGTCGGTTGAAACCATCGCGCTCAAGACGCGTTCGTACTAATTGGAGTTTGGAATGAGCAAACGCACAGTTCAATTTAGCATCTATCGCTACGATCCAGACAAGGACGACGCACCTTACATGCAGGACATCACGGTCGAACTTGAGCCTTCTGACCGTAAGCTGTTGGATGCCCTGACCCGCTTGAAAGCAAAAGACGATACCTTGTCATATCGCCGTTCTTGCCGTGAAGGTGTTTGTGGTTCTGATGCCATGAATATCAACGGTAAAAATGGTTTGGCATGTTTGGCTGACATTGATGATTTGAAACAGCCTATCGTGTTACGTCCATTGCCTGGCTTGCCTGTCATCCGCGACTTGATTGTCGATATGACACAGTTCTTTAAGCAATACCATTCAATTAAGCCCTACTTGATCAACAATGACCCAGCTCCTGAGCGTGAGCGTCTGCAATCGCCAGAAGACCGCGAAGAGTTAAACGGCCTGTACGAATGTATCCTTTGTGCTTGCTGTTCAACTTCTTGCCCCTCTTTCTGGTGGAACCCTGACAAGTTCGTTGGCCCAGCTGGTTTGTTAGCCGCCTATCGCTTCTTGGCAGATACGCGTGACCAAGCGACAAATGAGCGTTTGGATAACTTGGAAGATCCTTATCGCCTCTTCCGCTGCCATAGCATCATGAACTGTGTTGATGTTTGTCCGAAGGGCCTGAATCCAACCAAGGCTATCGGCAAGATCAAGGACATGATGGTTCGGCGTGCCGTTTAATGGAACGGGTTGCGTATGAAAAGCTGCGTTGGCGTTGTATCCGACGCGCTTTGCTGGAGCTCGATATTACTCTAACGCGCTTCCTTGATGAGGACTTCTATAAGCTTGATGAGGCAGGGCAGATTGCTTTTGCTGAATTAGCCGATATGGAAGACCACGATTTGTGGTATCTGATCTCAGGGCAAGCAGAGTGTGACGATCCTCGGTTTACACCGATTATCGCCATGCTGCGTAAGAGTTAAGTAAGGTGAGCATCCTATTATCGGATGCTCACTAAAATTTAGTAGTTGCATTGGCAGTGATATATCAAACACCTTAAACAGGGAAGAAACTATGACGACCGAACGCAAGGCAACACTGACAATCGACGGAAAAGACCCCGTTGATTTCGCCATCATGACACCGACACATGGGAATGACTGTATTGACATTCGCACCCTCGGTGGCAAGACAGGCTTGTTTACTTATGACTCTGGCTTCTTGTCTACCGCAAGTTGCCGTTCCAAAATTACCTTCATTGATGGTGATAAGGGGGAGTTGCTCTATCGTGGTTATCCAATTGAGCAATTGGCAGAACAGTGTAACTTTTTAGAAGTTACTTACCTGCTGAAAAATGGCGAACTGCCAAATAAGGCACAAAAAGATGCGTTTGAAGGCAATATCAAACGTCATACGATGGTGCATGAGCAGTTAGCTAAGTTCTATTCTGGCTTCCGCCGTGATGCCCACCCAATGGCAGTCATGACTGGTGTTGTTGGTGCATTGTCTGCTTTCTATCATGAAGCAATGGATTATTCCGATGCGGAACACCGCAATGTAAGCTTCAACCGCCTTATCGCCAAAATGCCTACGATCGTGGCAATGGCCTACAAATACAGCAAGGGTATGCCCTTCATGCACCCCGATAATGAGTTGGACTACACCGCCAACTTTATGCGCATGATGTTTGGCAATCCTTGCGAAAAGTATGTACCTAACCCCGTGTTGGTACGTGCTTTAGACGTGATCTTTACCTTGCACGCTGACCATGAGCAAAATGCTTCTACCTCTACGGTACGTTTGGCTGGCTCTTCTGGTGCTAACCCCTTCGCTTGTATCGCTGCTGGTATTGCCTGTTTGTGGGGCCCTGCGCACGGTGGCGCAAACGAAGCTTGCTTGAACATGCTGGAAGAAATCGGTGATGTATCTCGCGTTGGTGAATATATTGCTCGCGCTAAAGATAAGAACGATTCCTTCAAGTTAATGGGCTTTGGTCACCGCGTTTACAAGAACTTCGATCCTCGTGCTAAGTTGATGCGCAAGGTTTGTGGCGAAGTTCTGGCTGAACTTGGCTTAGAAAACGACCGCTTGTTCAAACTGGCAATGGAATTGGAAAAGATTGCGTTGGAAGACCCCTACTTCGTCGAGAAGAAGCTCTATCCAAACGTCGATTTCTACTCTGGCATCGTACAAAAAGCGATTGGTATCCCAACCGAGATGTTTACTTGCATCTTCGCCTTGGCACGTACCGTTGGCTGGATGACGCAGTGGGAAGAAATGATCACCGATCCCGAATACAAGATCGGTCGCCCACGTCAATTGTATGTTGGTGCTGCTAACCGCAACGTCGTTCCTTTGGATCAACGTGTGTAAGTTGTAATTCAAGCGGCCCGTTGTAGGGCCGCTTTTTTTGCGCTTACGAATGCGGATAAAGATCACTCGCTCTTTCAATTAAAGCAATAAATAAAACTTAGATTTCCCATAAAGGGGACAAATCCATGATGACGCAACTGAGAGAAAGTTCTTTGTTCTTTGGTGGTAATGCACCATTCGTTGAAGAACTCTATGAAACCTATTTAGATAATCCAGCTGCCGTTCCTGCAGAATGGCGCGCTTATTTTGACCAACTGGCACAACAACCCGGCAATGTGGCAAAAGATGTTGCCCATGCACCCGTAATTGCCGCCTTTGCCGAGCAAGCAAAGCAGGGCGGTTTCCGTCCTACGGCGGTTGCAGTGGATGATGGTAAACAAGTTGCCGTACTGCAATTGATTAATGCCTATCGTTTCTTAGGCAATCGTTGGGCGCAACTTGATCCTTTAAAGCGTGGCGAACGTGCGCAAGTTGCAGAACTTGATCCTGCACACTATGGCTTGACTGATGCTGATATGAACCGGACGTTTAATACCGGTTCATTCCGCATGGGGGCTGAACATGCCACCTTAGGCAAGATTCTTGAAGCCCTGAAAGAAACTTACTGTGGGTCAATTGGCGTTGAGTACATGTATCTCAGCGATACCCAAGAAAAACGTTGGTTGCAAGAGCGTTTAGAGCCAATTCGTGCACGTGGCACTTACTCCAAAGAAGACAAAAAACGCTTCTTGGAACGTGTGACTGCGGCAGAAACCTTAGAGCGTTATTTGCATACCAAATATGTTGGGCAAAAACGTTTCTCCCTAGAAGGTGGCGAATCTTTAATCCTGTCGATGGATGAGTTGATTCGTACTGCTGGTGGTCATGGTGTTGAAGAAATCGTTATCGGTATGGCGCACCGTGGTCGCTTGAACGTGTTGGTTAACACCTTAGGCAAACCACCTGCTGTGCTGTTTGCTGAATTTGAAGGCAAAAAAGCCTCTGATTTGTCGGCGGGTGACGTGAAATACCACATGGGTTACTCCTCTGATGTGGGTACGCCCGGTGGCCCAGTGCACTTGACCTTAGCGTTTAACCCTTCTCACTTGGAAATCATTAACCCTGTGGTTGAAGGTTCGGTGTATGCCCGCCAAGTACGTCGTGCAGCCGATGGCAAGAAAGCAATTCTGCCTGTCTTGATTCACGGTGACTCTGCGGTAATCGGTCAAGGTGTTAACCAAGAAATGTTGAACTTTGCCCAAACCCGTGGCTATGGCACAGGTGGCACAGTTCATATCATTGTGAACAACCAGATTGGTTTCACCACGTCTGATCCTCGCGACTATCGTTCTTCCTTGTACTGTACTGACATCTTCAAGATGGCAGAATCTCCGATCTTCCATGTGAATGGTGATGATCCCGAGGCAGTGGCACTGGTTACGAAGATTGCGATGGATTACCGTCAGCAATTCCAAAAAGATGTTGTTATTGACATCTTCTGCTTCCGTAAGCTTGGTCACAACGAGCAAGACGAGCCAATGGTGACGCAACCTTTGATGTACAAGAAGATTGCCGCTCACCCCGGTACACGCAAAGTGTATGCCGACCGTTTGGTGGCACAAGGTACATTGGCAGCGGATGAGCCAGATAATCTGATCAAAGAATATCGTGCGCACATGGACAAGGGCGAATTAGTGAACAGCCCTGTTCTCTCCGATTACAAGCGTACCCACGCCCAAGATTGGAAACCTTACCTGACCAAGACCTACATTGAGACTTGCGATACCAAGGTTCCTGAAGCTGAAATCCGCCGCTTAGCTGAGCGTCTGACCACCCTGCCAGAAGGCTTTACGCTGCATTCACGGGTGAAGAAGATTGTTGATGACCGCCGTGCTATGGGCGAAGGCAAGATTCCGTTTGACTGGGGGATGGCAGAAAACTTGGCCTATGCCACTTTGCTGACCGAAGGGTATGGCGTGCGTATTTCTGGTGAAGACGTAGGCCGTGGCACTTTCTTCCACCGTCATGCGGCTTTCCATGATCAAAATCGTGATGCGTGGCATGAGGGCACTTATCATTCATTGAAGAACCTGCAAGAAAAGCAGGGAACTTTCCAATGTTTTGATTCTGTGCTGTCTGAAGAAGCCGTTTTGGCCTTTGAATACGGCTATGCCACTGCAGAACCTAACGAGTTAGTCGTTTGGGAAGCTCAATTCGGTGACTTTGCTAACGGCGCACAAGTCGTTATCGACCAATTCATCAGCTCCGGTGAAGCGAAGTGGGGTCGTGGTTGTGGCTTGGTCATGTTGTTACCTCATGGTTACGAAGGCCAAGGCCCAGAGCACTCTTCCGCTCGTTTAGAACGTTACATGCAAGCCTGTGCTGAAATGAATATGGAAGTGTGTGTCCCCACGACACCCTCCCAGATTTATCACCTTTTGCGTCGTCAAGCCGTGCGTAAGCAACGTAAGCCATTGGTCGTAATGTCGCCCAAGTCCTTGCTCCGCCACAAAGATGCCATCTCCACGATGGATGAATTGGCAAATGGCGAGTTCAAACGTGTCATCGGTGAAGTCGATGCCTTAGACAACAGCAAGGTAACTCGCGTCATCCTGTGTAGCGGCAAGATTTACTACGACTTGTTGGCTGCCCGTCGTGAGCGTAAAAATGACCATATCGCCATCGTGCGGATTGAGCAGTTGTATCCCTTCCCTGCTGAGTCCTTCAAGGCTGAAATGAGCAAATACCCCAACGCTGCCGAAGTTGTCTGGTGTCAAGAAGAACCACGCAACCAAGGTGCATGGTACTGGTTTGCCTCACGTCATCACTTGGATAACTCGATGGGTGCAAGTCAGAAATTGCTGCTGGTCGCACGTCCTGCGGCGGCTTCGCCTGCTGTCGGCTACTTAGCCAAACACAATGAACAACATAAAGCATTGATCGAGTCCGCGATGGGCAAGATTGATTACTAAACCAACAACACAACCATAAACGTGGAGTGAACATGATTATTGAAGTCAAAGTTCCGCAACTTTCTGAGTCCGTTTCTGAAGGCACGCTGACCGCTTGGAAAAAGAAGATTGGCGAAGCCATCGCTCGTGACGAGATCGTTATCGAAATTGAAACCGATAAGGTTGTGCTAGAAGTTCCTGCAACCGATGCCGGTGTTCTGGTTGAAATCGTTAAAGGCGACGGTGAAACCGTGGTATCTGGCGAAGTGATCGCTAAGATTGACACCGCTGCGCAAGCCGCTGCCGCTCCTGCGGCGGTCGAAGCAGCGGCTGCGCCTGCTGCCGTGACTGCTGCTGCCGCCCCTGCGGTTGCACCTGGCACTGCCAGCCCTGCCGCCCGCAAGATTCTGGACGAAAAAGGCATTCCTGCGGCTGACGTTGCTGGTTCAGGCCGTGGTGGTCGCGTAACCAAGGAAGATGCTGTTGCGGCTCAGGCAAAACCTGCGGTTGCCGCCGCGCCTGCTGTTACTGTTGCAGTTGGTGCGCGTGCGGAAGAGCGCGTGCCAATGAGCCGTTTGCGTGCCCGTATCGCCCAACGTTTGCTCCAGTCCAAAAACGAAAACGCCATCTTGACGACGTTCAACGAAGTCAACATGAAGCCAATCATGGACTTGCGTAAGCAATACGCTGAGAAGTTTGAAAAAACTCACGGTGTACGTTTAGGCTTTATGGGTTTCTTTGTTAAAGCCGCTTGTGCTGCTTTGCAAAAGTTCCCCATCCTGAACGCCTCTGTTGATGGCAATGACATTGTTTATCACGGTTATATCGACATCGGTATCGCTGTGGGTAGCCCCCGTGGTTTGGTCGTGCCTATCCTGCGCGATGCTGACCAAATGAGCATTGCTGACATCGAGAAGAAAATTGCTGAATTCGGTGCGAAAGCCAAGGATGGCAAGATTTCTATCGAAGAGCTGACTGGCGGTACGTTCTCTATCTCCAACGGTGGCGTGTTCGGCTCTATGCTGTCCACCCCCATCATCAACCCACCCCAGTCCGCTATCCTCGGCATCCACGCCACTAAGGATCGTGCTGTGGTTGAAAATGGGCAAGTTGTGGTACGCCCCATCAACTACCTCGCCATGTCTTACGACCACCGTATCATCGACGGTCGCGAAGCCGTGCTTGGTCTGGTCACGATGAAAGAAGCCTTAGAAGACCCCGCACGTTTGTTGTTGGGTGTTTAATTAAGGAATAAGAAAGGGTGTCAGGCAACGGGTTCGCCGTGTCTGCCACCCTTTTTTCTTGTGCTGAATTTGGAGAAAACGCATGTCCAAGCAATTTGACGTATTAGTTATTGGTGGTGGCCCCGGCGGTTATGTTGCCGCAATCCGTGCCGCCCAGCTCGGTTTTAATGTCGCTTGTTGTGAATCTAACCCCTACGCTGATCCCAAAGGCGAACCCCGTTTAGGTGGTACTTGCTTAAACGTTGGCTGTATTCCTTCCAAAGCCCTATTGCATACTTCCCACTTGTTTGAAGAAGCGGCACATTCTTTCGCCGGACAAGGGATCAATGTTGGCGAGCCAACGATTGATGTCAGCAAGATGATCGGGCGTAAGTCTGGCATCGTTGACCAACTGACTGGAGGGATTAAGTTCTTGTTCAAAAAGAACAAAGTGACCCAATTAAATGGTCATGGTTCTTTCGTCGGACAAAGCGCGAACGGCTGGCAAGTCAAAGTTGGCGAAGAAGTCGTTGAAGCCAAACAAGTCATCGTCGCCACCGGTTCTAAAGCCCGCCATCTGCCCAACCTGCCGGTTGATAACAAAATCGTTTGTGACAACGTTGGTGCCTTAGACATTGATGCTGTTCCTGCCAAGCTCGCTATCATTGGCGCAGGTGTGATCGGTTTGGAAATGGGCTCTGTGTGGCGACGCTTAGGTTCAGAAGTTACCGTGTTAGAAGTCATGCCTGATTTCCTCGCAGCGGCTGACCAAGACATCGCGAAAGAAGCTCTCAAACTGTTCACCAAGCAAGGCTTGAAGTTCAACTTGGGCGTGAAGATTGGTGAGATCAGTGCCAATGACAAGGGCGTGTCTATCGCTTACACCGACAAAGACGGCAATGCACAAACCTTAGACGCAGATCGCTTGATCGTTTCTATCGGGCGTATCCCTAATACCGATGGTTTGAATGCCGAAGGTGTTGGCCTCAAGCTCAATGAGCGTGGCATGATCGAAGTTGATGATCACTGCAAGACCAACCTGCCCGGCGTATGGGCGATTGGTGACGTGGTACGTGGCCCAATGTTGGCACATAAGGCCAGCGAAGAAGGTGTCATGGTTGCCGAATTGATGGCAGGCCAAGCCGGTCACTGCAACTTTGGCACAATCCCTTCGATCATCTACACCAGCCCCGAAATCGCTTGGGTTGGTAAGACCGAACAGCAATTGAAGGCGGAAGGCGTGGCCTACAAAGCAGGCAAGATGACTTTCGGCGCAAACGGTCGTGCTTTAGGCATGGGCGATTCTGCTGGTTTCGTCAAAATGCTGGCCTGTGCGCAAACTGACCGCATCCTTGGCGTACATATCATTGGCCCGAACGCCTCTGAATTGGTTGCCGAAGGCGTGGTCGCAATGGAGTTCGGTGCAGCCTCTGAAGACTTGGCACGTATCTGCCACGGTCACCCCACTTTGTCCGAAGTGATGCACGAAGCCGCCTTAGCTTGCGACAAGCGTCCATTACATGGCTAAGCGGTATCTGTGTTAAACATCAACAGTGTTTAGCACCTGACCAATTTTATTTGGTCTAAAGCAAAAACTCCCAAGTGGCACATGCCTTACTTGGGAGTTTTTTATTTGGTCTTTTATTTTTTAGCTTGATCTAAAACTCAAAGTCGTCGGGCAATTCTTCTGGGGGTAATGCTTGAATGGCTTGTACAACTGTTTCTAGTTCATGTTTTAGTAAATCGACTTGCGTCAGAAGCAAGCTAAGAGGGGTGAGGTCTTCTTTGATAAGGTTATTTATCGCGTTTGCCGATTGGTACACTGCCGTTAAGCCTAGATTTCCAGCGACTCCCTTTAAGCTATGAGCGAGTAATTTTGCCTTTGCGTTTGCTGAATTGTGTAAGTGACTGGCAATTTCCTCCGCATCTGTCGCATGATTTTTGGCGAACATTTGCAGAAGGCGGCTGATACGTTCCGGTTTCCCCCCGAGTTTCTTCAGCATTCCGGGCAAATCAAGCTGTGGGATATGTTGTAGTTGCAGTAGCAAGGTGTCACTGCTGGAAGGAAGCTGTTCTGCTACCACCGTAGGATGGGGGTCATGCTCTTGTTTGGGTAGCCATTGTTGCAATTTGGCAAAAAAAGCGTTGGGTTCAACGGGTTTAGCCACAAAATCATTCATTCCTGCTTGCAGACATTGTTGGCGATCCTCATCAAAAACATTAGCGGTCATCGCAAGAATTGGCAATTCATCTGCAGGGGCAAATTGGCGAATTTGCCGTGTTGCCTCTAAGCCATCCATCACAGGCATTTGCAAATCCATCAGTACGAGTGCGAATTTACGTGCTTGTACGTGTTCTATGGCTTCAATGCCATTCGCTGCTACGGTCACTTGACAGCCAATTTCATGAAGTAAGCAAGAGGCAACTTCTTGATTAATCAAGTTATCTTCGCAGAGTAGAATATGTGCTCCAGCATGATATTGTTGGAGTAAAAGCTCTCTCTCTGAAACGAGAGGGGCTTCTGTTTGACTTAGCTCACTGGAAATTTCTTTCGTACTGCGCTGTAAGCGCGCAGTAAACCAGAAAGTGCTACCTTGCCCTAAGGTACTTTCTACACCAGTCTCTCCGTGCATCAGACGTGCCAACAACCGTGTAATCGCCAGACCTAAGCCTGTTCCACCATAATGACGTGTCGTTGAACGATCGGCTTGTTCAAAGGTAGAGAAAAGCCGAGGTATAACTTCTGCGGCAATGCCAATTCCTTTGTCATGCACGCTAAAACGGTAGAGCACAAATTCTGGGTGTATTTCCAGAAGTGTTATTTCAATCTTAATTTCGCCCTGTTCAGTAAATTTAATGGCATTACTTAAATAGTTTAGTAAGGCTTGACCTAATCGTATCGGATCACCAACTAAACAGCCTGTAAGGGGTGGAATCGGCAATAAGGTCAGCGTCAGGTTTTTTGCTTTGGCTTTCTCTTCAATGAAACCAAGCGTGGTTGCAATGACTGTACCCAAATTAAATTCAACCTCTTCAAGTTGAGTTTTATCAGCTTCAATTTTTGAAATATCAAGCACATCATTAATAATGTGTAGCAGGTGTTCGGCTGATTGGTGAATTTTCCTCAATTTATTACGTTGTTCTTGATCGAGTGAGCCATGCTCCAAAAGGTGTGTTAAGCCAATAATCGCATTCATTGGGGTGCGAATTTCATGGCTCATATTTGCCAAGAAAATACTCTTGGTGGCATTCGCATCTTCAGCTTCCTGTTTTGCGTCTTCTAATTGTTTAGTACGCAGCTTTACTGTTTCTTCAAGATGGAGGCGATGATTTTCTAACTCTTGGTTTAATTTCAACCGCTCAGTAATGTCTGTTTCTAAACCAAGATAACCAATAATCTGCCCTAAAATATCACGCATAGGAGCAATCTGCGCTTGAATAGAATAGATTTCCCCCGTTTTATTTTTGTTGATTAACTGTCCAGACCAAGGTTTACCACTACTAATGCTTGTCCATAGATCAACAAAGACCTCAGGTGGTGTTTCTCCAGATTTTAAAAATCGAGGATTTTTCCCAAGAACCTCTTCGCGACTATAGCCACTAATCAGGCAGAAGGCATCATTCACAAAACTAATCTTGCCTTCTACATCCGTAATAATTACCGTTTGTGGGCTTTGTTCAACTGCTTGGGATAATGAGCGAATTCTCTGGTTTAACTCCTGTTGCTCTTCCAGCATACTTAGTGCGACTAAGCGCAGATGATTTGATTCAGCCAGTAGCCTTTCTAGCTCTTGTTTTTGTAGGGTAATTTCATTTTCTGCCAGAGCCTGTTCAGTAATATCTTGTGCTGTACCAAAAGAGATTAAAGGCTGCTTATTTTCATCAACGCGGATTTCAAATTTTGCTAAGAAATATTTTATTTTTCCACTGGGCAGTAAAACCCGGTGTTTGATTTCATAAGGTGGAGCTGCCTGTTTGGTGTGGTCAAAATTAAGAAATAAGTGCCTATCATCTGGGTGGACTAAAGTAAGAAAAAATCATAGCTAATTTCATTTGGTGATGGTGGTAATTCAAAAATGCGGAATATCTGCTCAGACCAGCTCGCTATTTGGGTTTTATGGTTGAATGCCCAAGAGCCAATTTTAGCAATACGTTGCGCTTCTTTTAATAAACGCTCGTTTTGCTCCAAGGCCATTTTTACTTTAATGTATTCACTAATATTCTGGTGAATACCGATGGCTCGAATTGGGGTTTTACTTTTTTTGTCCCAAGCAACCACTTGCCCGCGATCCAATACCCAGCACCATTCGCCATTTTTTTTGAGCAAGCGATGCACACATTCATAGTTATTCGTTTTACCGGCAAGATGGGCATTAAGGGCAGGGTTAATCATTGCCCAGTCATCAGGATGAACTAATTTTTTCCAGCTTTCTAATGTTGGGATGATTTCATGGAGTTCATAACCCAGCATATTGGCCCATTGCTTACTGAAGTGCACTTGTCCAGAAGGAATATCCCAATCCCAAACACCGACATCCCCCCCATGTAAAGCCATTTCTAATTGTTTTTTATGGGTCGCTAATTCTCTATTTTTTAGAAAAAATAAAGCATAAAGAAAAATAATTAGCCCAATCGCTACAATATTTACAGTGAAGTTAATATCAATCGCAGACTGTAAAGTTTCTAGCCACATAAAATTACTTTCACATCATCGTACAGAAGCGTGGGGGCTATGCCCCGGAAAATGACAAGCGACAACATGAGCCGTTGCCGCAGAGACTTGGTGGCTTGCTGGGTAATGGCTACGACAAATCTCTGCTGCTTTAGGGCAACGTGGGTGGAAGTGGCAGCCGTTGGGCGGGCGAGCTGGGGAGGGGGGTTCGCCGGGGAGTTTGGTTGGGGAAAGCGCGACTTCGCCTTGAGCTTGGGTATATGCCAAGGGACGGGGAATGGCGGCGAGCAGGGCTTGCGTATAGGGGTGTTGTGCCTGATGCAAAATCGCCTCGGCCTTGCCTTGTTCAACAATCCGCCCCAAATACATCACCGCGATTTCGTCGGCTAAATATTCCACCACGGCAAAGTTATGCGTAATAAACAAATAGGCAACCCCCAAATCGGCTTGTAATTGGCGCAGTAAATTCAAAATTTGCGCCTGTACGGACACATCCAAGGCTGAGGTAGGTTCATCGCAAATCAAGACCTTGGGCAAAACTGCCAAGGCACGGGCAATGGCGATGCGTTGGCGTTGTCCGCCCGAAAATTCATGCGGGTAACGGCCTCCGGCATCACTGGGTAAGCCAACTTGGTGCAGCAAGGCACTCACGCGCTGGCCGCGCTGTGCCGGGTCAAGGAAAGTCTTGCCTCCTAAGCTTAGTAAGCCCTCACTTAGGATTTCACTGATGCGTAGCCGAGGGTTTAAGGAGGCGAACGGGTCTTGGAACACCATTTGCATGTGTTGGCGTGCTTGTCGCAATTCGGCGGCGGGCAGTTGTCGCCAATCTTGCCCGGCAACAGCCACCGTACCGCTTTGCTGCGCGTAGCTATCTAACAGGCGCAACATGGCTTTACCCACGGTACTTTTGCCGCAGCCAGATTCACCCACCAGAGCTAAGGTTTTCCCCGCATTGAGCGACAAAGACACCCCATCCACCGCCTTCACCGCCCCCGTCATGCGCCGCCAAAAGCCGGAACGAATCGGGAAATGCACTTGCAGAGTATCGACCTGTAATACGGGGTTTGCCGTTGTGTGCTTTGTTTCTGCGTGGCTACTTTCTGCATCGCGAATGTCGGCGGGCTTGCTGATATGGGGACTTGCGCTGAGGCAGCTTATCGCGCTTTGCGCCGTTGCTCCCTCATAACGATGG
>CAZOBT010000008.1:0-4980 GCA_964578025.1 uncultured Rhodocyclaceae bacterium
CCTTTATCGAAGGAACGCATCACCCAATCTTCGATAATCTCGCGTAGCAAAGCATCTAAATCCACCGCTTCTTGCACCAGTTGCAATTCGGCAGCTTCGGTGCGGGCGAGGGTCAATAATTGATTAACTAAACGTGTGGCACGATCTACGCCAGAACCTAATTGGCGTAAAGAGGTTTGCATTTGCCGCCCTTCCGCCTCACGGATCGCAAGTTGTACCTGTGTTTTTAAGCCGGTTAATGGCGTGCGTAATTGGTGCGCGGCATCGGCAATAAAACGCTGTTGCGCTTCCATATTGCGGCGCATTCGATCCAGCATTGCATTAAAAGCTTCCACCAATGGCTCAACTTCTTCCGGCAAGCGTTTGGTGCTAATCGGTGATAAGTCACTGGGATCGCGGCGTTCGATGTATTCGCGTAAACGCGTCAGTGGGCGTAAGCCTTTGGATAAGCCAAACCATACCAAAATGACCGCTAAAGGAATAATGATGAACTGCGGCAGGATCACACTGGCAATGATCTTATTCGCCAGCGTTGTCCGTTTTTCTAAGGTCTCAGCAACTTGTACAACCAGCCAGGCTTTATCTGGGCGGGTTTCGTCAGGGATATAGGTGGTCGCAATGCGTAAATCCTGCCCGTGGTAATCGCCATCGCGGAAAAACACTTCTCCCGCCGTAATTTGCGGTGTTTCTACTTGCGCAGGGGGGAAATCTTTATCCCCCGCTAAATGCT
Source organism: uncultured Rhodocyclaceae bacterium (assembly GCA_964578025.1). Taxonomy (GTDB): domain Bacteria; phylum Pseudomonadota; class Gammaproteobacteria; order Burkholderiales; family Rhodocyclaceae; genus CAZOBT01. The sequence continues at coordinate 731 of CAZOBT010000008.1, forward strand.
TGCCTTCAAACGTCGCAATTTGAAAGTAAACATTGTCCACTTCATCCGCTCGCAACAAGGCTCGCACCGACTTGGGCAAAGAAATTTGTAGCCGTCCATCGACTACCGTGACTTGCCGCGCAATCGCCCCCACATGCTCTTTGAGAGCTTGGTCATAGGGATAACTGGCGACGTTATTCGCAAAGTAATGGGTAAAGGCAATGCTCACAGGCCACACGAACAACAACGGCGCGAGCAACCAGTCAAGAATTTCGCCAAATAAGGAGCGAGGATTATCTTGCGAGCGCGGTATCTTCTTGCGGTTTTTCAAGACAATATCCTAAGCCTCTGACAGTCACGATACGCACCCCGCCACTTTCAAGCTTTTTACGCAGGCGATGTACATACACTTCAATCGCGTTATGGCTGACCTCTTCGCCCCAACCACACAAATGATCGACTAACTGATCCTTGCTAACTAAACGCCCAGCCCGCGAGAGCAAAATTTCTAATAGGCCAAGTTCGCGGGCGGATAAATCAACGGCTTGCCCAGAAATCTCGGCGACCCGTCCAATTTGGTCATAAGTTAATGCGCCAAAGCGAATTACCGGGGAGGCGCTGGCAGAACGGCGAGTTAGCGCACGGACTCTGGCTTCAAGTTCAGCGAGATCAAAGGGTTTCCCCATGTAATCGTCTGCACCCAAATCAAGCCCACGCACCCGATCGGCTGAGCCATCCAAGGCTGTGAGCATCAAGACAGGTAGGGGATTATTCCGCGCCCGCAGCCGCCGTAAAACTTCTAGCCCTGATAACCCAGGCAAACCAATATCCAAAATCAATAAATCATATACCCCTGCGACAAGAGCAGTATCAGCGGCAGAACCTGTGGCGGCATGGTCGACCGCATAACCATTGTGACGTAAGGTGCGACACAAACCATCGGCAATGAGTTGATCATCTTCTGCTATCAAGATACGCATATCGCCATAACACCTTCTATTTATTGTGTAAGTTCCATGTCAGGCGCGAGTTTTAGAATTTCCCCCGCTGTTCTCCTTTTATGGTCTCAGGAGTTTTGCTCATTGAGCAAAACTCGGGGAATGGTTCGAACCTGCACCGAACTATTCCCTGCCCTTTTTTGCTTGGCGTAGTGGCATTGAGCCAATTGCCCGCCAGCAAACAACACGGAAGTGTATCAAACTGTCCCCCACGCGGTTGTTGCACCGCAGTAAATCCCCCCTTTTCTGTCCCACGCTTTTCTCACTTTACGTACCTCTTTTTGCTTATTTTTTAGGCAATGCGTGTACTCGCTCGCAGTTACAGGGAATTCACAGGTTTATACCCATGCTGTGCACAGAGTTATCCACAGACTCTGTTGAAATCATTAGTACAACATCACAGTGATTCAGGAAAATTTATAGGCCAAATAGTTTTCTGCCGGACAAGGCAAGCTGTATATACCCAAACTACAAAAAGACCAAAGAAAAACCCCCAAGCTTACACTTGGGGGTTTTTCAAACTTACGTACCGAGTACGATACGCGATGCTTACCTAGTCTTAGTGACCAGAAGCAGCCGCTGCACCAACACCAGTTTCGGAACGAACTTGCTGATCGGGGAACAGAGCGCGTTCTTTCTTCGCTTGTTCGCTATTGTCAAGAATAGAGAACAACCAGATACCGACGAAGCCGATAGTCATAGAGAAGAGAGCAGGAGAGGTGTAGGGGAACATCGCTGAACCCTTAGGATTGCCTAACACAGCTTCCCAGATAGAGGGAGAGATCACGGTCAGGATCACAGAAGCAGCCAAACCTAAGAAACCACCAATCACCGCACCCTTGGTCGTGCAGTCTTTCCACAACACAGACATGAAGAGTACAGGGAAGTTAGCAGAGGCAGCGATCGCGAAGGCTAAGGACACCATGAACGCGATGTTTTGCTTTTCAAAGGCGATACCCAAGATCACCGCAACTACACCCAAGCACAAGGTGGTGATACGAGAAACACGCAACTCAGAAGCGGAATCAGCATTGCCATGCTTGAACACGGTAGCGTACAAGTCATGAGACACAGCAGACGCACCAGACAGGGTCAAACCAGCAACCACTGCCAAGATGGTGGCGAATGCCACAGCAGAGATAAAGCCCAAGAAGATGTTGCCGCCCATCGCGCTAGCCAAGTGGATAGCTGCCATATTACCGCCACCCTTCAACGCGCCCTTGGCATCCAAGAACTCAGGGTTGGTCAACACGAAGCAGATAGCACCGAAGCCGATGATGAAGGTCAGGATGTAGAAGTAACCGATCCAGGTAGTTGCCCAGAACACAGACTTACGTGCTTCTTTTGCATCAGGCACAGTGAAGAAGCGCATCAGAATGTGTGGCAGACCAGCCGTACCGAACATCAGAGCCATACCGAAGGAGATAGCAGAGATGGGGTCTTTCACGAAAGTGCCGGGGCCCATGATTGACAAGCCCTTAGCTGCTGCCGCGCTAGCAATTGCAGGATCAGCCGCAGCAACAGCTGCATCTGCACCACTCTTCACTGCCTCAGCCACAGCGGCCTTAGCTGCCAACATAGACTTGATTTCAACAGCCTTGGCAAACATAGCTTCTGGGCTGAAACCGAATTGCAACAGCACCATGAAGGACATGAAAGATGCACCGCAGAGGAGCAGAATGGCCTTAATGATCTGCACCCAAGTCGTCGCAGTCATACCACCGAAGAGCACGTAAACCATCATCAACGCGCCAACGATAACCACCGCCATCCAATATTCCAAACCGAAGAGCAGTTTGATCAACTGACCAGCACCTACCATCTGCGCAATCAGGTAGAAAGCCACAACCACCAAGGTGGAAGTTGCTGCGAAAGCGCGGATGGGGGTTTGTGCGAAGCGATAGCCTGCTACGTCAGCAAAGGTAAATTTACCTAAGTTACGCAGACGTTCTGCCATCAGGAAGGTAATCACAGGCCAGCCAACCAAGAAGCCGATGGAGAAGATCAAACCATCGTAGCCGTTAGCCATTACCGCTGCGGAAATCCCCAAGAAAGAGGCCGCAGACATGTAGTCACCAGCAATTGCCAGACCGTTTTGGAAACCAGTGATACCACCACCACCAGTGTAGAAGTCAGCCGCAGACTTGGTCTTAGCCGCTGCCCACTTCGTAATGTACAAAGTACCAGCAACGAAGATGGCGAACATAGCAATCGCCGTCCAGTTGGTGGCTTGCTTTTCGGCCTGGCCTAAATCAGCCCCTGCGCCATAGGCTACGCCAGCGGCTGCCAGCAGTGCCAACGCACCAGCGAGTTGTTTAACGAGCTTCGGCATTATTGAGCCTCCTTGATCACTTCTGCTTTCAGTGCGTCGAACTCAGTATTCGCGCGACGAACGTAGATACCCGTGATGATGATGGTGAACAGGATCACGCCAACACCGATTGGAATACCAATCGTTGTCACGCCTGCACCCAAAGGTTGTGCCAAGAATGACTTGTTGAAGGCGATCAAGGCGATAAAGCCGTAGTACACAACCAACATAGCGATGGTCATGACCCAGCCGTAGCTATTGCGCGTGCTAACTAAACGCGCATATTTCGGGTTGGCCCGAATTTTTTCATATACGTCTTGCATGGATTTACTCCTCCTTTTAACTCGAAAGCCGAGAGTATTAGTACTGCAGGATGCGCAGTCTAAGGAAAGCGTCTTACGCCTACCTTACACCCCCTAAGTTTGCAAAAACTGTGAAAAAAGCCATAAAAAAACCCTGCCGCAGCAGGGTTTTTTGTACAGCGAGGGGGAGGCAGAATTACATGCCCATGCCGCCCATGCCACCCATACCGCCCATGTCAGGCATACCGCCAGCCGCAGGCTTGTCTTCGGCTAACTCAGCGACCATGCAGTCGGTGGTCAGCATCAAACCAGCCACAGAAGCGGCATTTTGTAAGGCAGTGCGTGTGACTTTAGTTGGGTCTAACACGCCCATTTCTACCATGTCACCATAGATGCCAGAGGCCGCGTTGTAACCGAAGTTACCTGTACCTTCAACCACCTTGTTAACCACAACAGAAGGCTCGTCACCAGCGTTAGCCACGATTTCGCGCAAGGGAGCTTCGATGGCTTTCAGGATCAGCTTGATACCAGCGTCTTGGTCGTGGTTGTCGCCCTTCAGGTTAGCCCCTAAGTTAGCGCGAGCACGCAACAGTGCAACACCGCCGCCGGGAACGATACCTTCTTCAACCGCAGCGCGAGTCGCGTGTAACGCATCTTCAA
>CAZOBT010000008.1:4990-7164 GCA_964578025.1 uncultured Rhodocyclaceae bacterium
GCGGGCTTTCTTCTCTTTCATTTCGACTTCGGTGGCTGCGCCAACCTTAATCACGGCAACACCGCCTGCCAACTTGGCCACGCGCTCTTGCAGTTTTTCACGGTCGTAATCAGAGCTAGCTTGTTCGATTTGTTGGCGAATTTGCTTAACGCGAGCTTCGATAGAACGAGCATCACCAGCACCGTCGATGATGGTGGTGTTTTCTTTACCGATTTCGATACGTTTGGCTTGACCGAGGTCTTCCAAGGTCGCTTTTTCTAAGCTCAGGCCAGTTTCTTCAGAGATAACCGTACCGCCAGTCAGGATCGCGATGTCTTCCAACATGGCCTTACGACGATCACCAAAACCAGGAGCTTTCACGGAACAGGTCTTGAGGATGCCACGGATGTTGTTAACCACTAAGGTTGCCAGAGCTTCGCCATCCACATCTTCGGCGATGATTAACAAGGGACGGCCTGCCTTTGCCACTTGTTCCAACACGGGCAGCAAGTCACGGATGTTGGAAATCTTCTTGTCGAAGAGCAACACGAAGGGGTTGTCGAGGATCGCTTGTTGCTTATCGCCGTTGTTAACGAAGTAAGGCGACAAGTAACCACGGTCAAATTGCATCCCTTCAACCACGTCTAATTCGTTGTCTAAGGATTTGCCGTCTTCCACGGTGATAACGCCTTCTTTGCCGACTTTTTCCATCGCTTCAGCAATGATGTCGCCGATAGAGGAATCAGAGTTGGCAGAGATAGAACCAACTTGCGCGATTTCTTTGTTGGTGGTGCAAGGCTTGGAGATGGCCTTTAATTGTTCGATGGTCGCAGCAACAGCCTTGTCGATACCGCGCTTCAGATCCATTGGGTTCATGCCTGCGGCCACATACTTCATGCCTTCACGCACGATGGCTTGTGCCAACACGGTTGCGGTGGTTGTACCGTCACCAGCGATGTCAGAGGTCTTGGAAGCCACTTCCTTAACCATTTGCGCGCCCATATTGGCGAACTTGTCTTTCAGTTCGATTTCTTTGGCAACAGACACACCGTCCTTGGTCACGGTGGGCGCACCGAAAGAACGCTCTAAAACCACGTTACGACCTTTAGGGCCGAGAGTAACTTTTACCGCATCCGCCAAAATGTTGATGCCTTCAACCATACGTGAACGAGCGGAATCGCCGAACTTAACTTCTTTTGCAGCCATTGAATTCTCCAAAAATTACAAATAAGGAATGTCAGGAAGGGGGAACTACGGGAAGCTACGAATTAAGCTTCCAACACGCCCATCAGGTCTTCTTCACGCATGACCAGCAATTCTTGACCATCAACCTTTACGGTTTGACCAGCGTATTTGCCGAACAGCACTTTGTCGCCAACCTTGACATCCAAGGGGATTGCCTTGCCGCTGTCGTCACGCTTGCCGGGGCCAACTGCCAGCACTTCGCCTTGATCGGGCTTCTCGCCTGCGGATTCAGGGATCACGATGCCAGAAGCGGTAGTACGCTCGGCTTCAACGCGCTTAACGATGACACGGTCGTGCAAAGGACGAATTTTCATGAGACAAAACTCCTCAAATAAACATCTAAAAAAAACAGCTTTTGTTAAGGATTTAGACTGTGTTTAGTAGCAAGAAAGCTACTCAGCCCAAGCGAGAAAAGTGACTTTGATTAGCACTCCCTGCTTACGAGTGCTAATAGTGAGGGCGGATTCTAGCCTTTCAAGGGGCAAAACGAAAAAATTTTCAAAAATTTCTTGGCAATAGCCATCTTGGTGTCGCACCCCATCTTGCTTCGCATAACAAAAATAGACCAAATTAGAAAATATCAATTAAACCAAGTACTATATGGATTATTAAATAACAGACCAAATATCCCCGTTTTATGCAAAACCAAACTGCCACTGAGATTGATGATCCTGCAACGACCTTGCCCTCACCCACTACGTCGCGGATGGTGACGCGCATTTGTGACAATTTGGTGGCGGAGGAGCTGGATGTGGTGATTGAGGAAGTGCCAGTGGCGTTGGTATATAACGGGATTTCCTATGCGGTAATGCTGGCTTCGCCGCTAGATTTAACCGATTTTGCCCTTGGTTTTAGTTTGTCAGAAAGGATTATTGACTCAGCCGCAGAGCTATACGCGGTTGAGGTGAAGTCGGCGGGAGAGGCTGGGATTGTGTTGGAAATCGACATTG
>CAZOBT010000008.1:7264-13032 GCA_964578025.1 uncultured Rhodocyclaceae bacterium
GCGGTTGAGGTGAAGTCGGCGGGAGAGGCTGGGATTGTGTTGGAAATCGACATTGCCAGCGCGCGTTTTGCCGCACTGAAAATGCGGCGGCGGCAACTGGCAGGGCGAACAGGTTGTGGTTTGTGTGGCATTGAAAGCCTGCAACAATTTTCGACACAGCTCACCCAATCCTCGACATTCCCTACGTTGACACGTCAAAGGCCAGCCAATGCCCAGCTCTCTATGGCAGCAATTACGGCAGCTTTAGCGGATTTACCCCGTTGGCAAACCTTGCATCAGCAATGTGGGGCAGCCCATGCGGCGGCTTGGGCAGATCAACAGGGGAAAATTCATCTGGTACGTGAAGATGTGGGGCGGCATAACGCTTTAGATAAATTGCTAGGCGCATTAGCTACCAACACGTACTCTCCAGCCGTGTCTGTGGCAAATGGTTTTGCCTTACTGACCAGCCGTGCTTCCTATGAATTGGTGCAAAAAGCAGTCACAGCAGGGCTGTCTGCCTTGGTCGCGGTTTCTGCGCCAACAGCCTTAGCCGTACGCATGGCAGAAGCGGCTGGCTTGTTACTGATTGGATTTACCCGGCAACAAGGCATGGTGGTGTATGCCGGTAAGGAATTACTTTGCGAATAAAAAAACGGAGCGTGGGATTTCTCCAACGCTCCGTTTGCTTTTTAGCGAACTAAAAAGTCGTCGCTCTAATGATGCCAAATGGCTTAGAGCATGGCCTTCAGCAACTTGCCCATTTCGGAGGGGTTGCGCGTGACCTTGAAGCCGCACTCTTCCATGATGGCGAGTTTGGCATCGGCAGTGTCAGCACCACCGGAAATCAATGCGCCAGCGTGACCCATACGTTTCCCAGCAGGTGCAGTAACACCAGCGATGAAGCCAACGATAGGCTTCTTCATGTTTTCTTTACACCACATTGCGGCTTCTGCTTCATCGGGGCCACCGATTTCACCGATCATGATCACTGCATCAGTATCGGGGTCATCGTTGAACATCCGCATTACGTCGATGTGCTTCAGACCGTTGATGGGGTCACCACCAATACCAACCGCAGAAGACTGACCCAAACCGATTTCGGTCAATTGGGCAACGGCTTCATAGGTCAGCGTACCAGAGCGGGAAACCACGCCGATACGGCCTTTACGGTGGATGTGACCGGGCATGATGCCGATCTTGACTTCATCAGGGGTAATCAAGCCAGGGCAGTTAGGGCCGAGCAACAATGTTTCTTTGCCGCCAGCCGCTACTTTTTCCTTCATCTTGTTACGCACCATCAGCATGTCGCGGACGGGGATACCTTCGGTGATACAGATCGCCAAATCGAGGTCAGCTTCAACCGCTTCCCAGATGGCAGCCGCTGCACCAGCGGGAGGAACGTAAATCACAGAAACCGTCGCGCCAGTGGCTTCTTTTGCTTCAGTCACAGAAGCGTAAATAGGCACGTCGAAAATCTTTTCGCCAGCTTTTTTGGGGTTTACACCAGCCACAAAGCAGTTTTTACCGTTCGCGTATTCGATACACTTTTCGGTGTGGAACTGCCCGGTCTTGCCGGTGATGCCCTGGGTGATGATCTTGGTGTCTTTGTTGATCAGGATGGACATTCAATAACTCCTTACTTGAGCGCGTCGACGATCTTGGTGGCAGCTTCTGCCATCGAGTCGGCAGCGATGATCGGCAGACCAGATTCGGAAAGGATCTTCTTGCCCAAGTCTTCGTTCGTGCCTTTCATACGCACGACGAGAGGAACGGACAACTGAACTTCACGGGCTGCTGCTACCACGCCAGTAGCGATGGTGTCGCAACGCATGATGCCACCGAAGATGTTAACAAGGATGCCCTTCACTTTGGGGTTCTTGAGCATGATCTTGAAGGCTTCGGTCACTTTCTCTGTGGTAGCACCGCCACCTACGTCGAGGAAGTTAGCAGGTTCTGCGCCGAACAGCTTGATGGTATCCATCGTTGCCATGGCCAGACCAGCACCGTTCACCAAACAACCAATGTTGCCGTCCAAGGAGATGTAAGCCAAGTCAAACTTAGAGGCTTCAACTTCGTCGGCATCTTCTTCGTCCAAATCGCGCATCGCGACGATTTCAGGCTGACGGTAGAGCGCGTTGGAGTCAAAGTTGAACTTTGCATCCAATGCTTTAATGTTGCCATTGCCTTCGAGGATCAAGGGGTTGATTTCTGCCAAGGAAGCATCGGTTTCCATGTAGCAGGTATACAACTTCTTGAAGGTGTCGATGGCTTGCGCTTGAGAAGCCTCAGGAACGCCAATCCCAACCGCCAATTCAGTGGCTTGTGCGTCGGTCAAACCAACGAGTGGGTTAACGAAAACCTTGATGATCTTTTCGGGGGTTGAATGTGCGACTTCTTCGATGTCCATACCACCTTCAGAAGAGGCCATCATGGCGACCTTCTGCGTAGCACGGTCAGTCAGAGCAGCAACGTAGTATTCCTTCTTGATGTCCGCGCCTTCTTCGACCAGCAAGCGACGCACTTGTTGCCCTTCAGGGCCAGTTTGGTGCGTAACGAGTTGCATACCATGAATCTGGTTAGCAAACTCTTTAACTTGCTCAAGGGACTTAGCGACTTTAACGCCGCCGCCCTTACCACGACCACCTGCGTGAATCTGAGCTTTAACTACCCAGACGCTACCACCCAGAGATTCAGCCGCAGCAACCGCGTCGTCAGCGGTTGGGCAGAATACCCCGCGCGGAACATTAACGCCGAACTTTCTCAGGATTTCCTTTCCCTGATATTCGTGAATTTTCATGCGCTTTCCTTGCTTGAATTGAAGTTGCGAGCAATCGGGCTGACCCTCACTATCTGTGTCTGCCCGGTTTCTTAGGCCCCATCGTTGGTAGCCAAAGTCCTGTTCACCGTCTTGTGCGTTTGGTTTGCTGCTTTGCACAACAAAGCAAACTACATGCGGCTTGGTCAGTAACCCAAGATGCTAACACAAGCTTGCCGCTTTTTTGCGCCGAAAATTCATAATTATGGCAAGCTGGCTTTAGGGTTTTTGCCGTTTTATTGGCTACCGCGCTGCTCAGTTCCGCGCTTCGCTGCGTAAGACCTGCCAGAGCAGGGTCGAAAGTAAGACAGCGACCAGAATTAAACTCAATACCGAGCCAAGCCAAAATCCTGCCGCGCCTAAGGGAGGTGTTTGTTGATAGGCGAAATACCAACCGCCCAACAAACCTACGCCCCAAAAGCTCAAGACCTGCATCAACATTGGCACAAGCGTAATCCGATAAGCACGCAAAATATGCGCCGCCAGCGTTTGTAAGGCATCAAAACATTGATAAGCCACAAGGTAAATCAGCAAACTGCCTGCTATTGCTTGCACCGCTGGCACATCGGTGTACCACGCCACCACCTGTGCTTTGCCCAACCACAACAAGCCGCCCAACAAGGTGGAGCAAACCACGGCAAAACTTGTCCCCAAAGCCATAAATCGCCGTGCCTCTTGGTGCTGATGTGCGCCAAGGGCGCGTGCCACTGCCGATAAGGTTGCCACCCCCAGCGACAAGGGCAACATGTAAATCAAGGCCGAAAGATTCGCCACAATACGATGCCCCGCCACCACATCCGCCCCCAAGGGCGCGATAAACAAAGCCACCAGCGTGAAGGCGGTGATTTCGACAAAATTCGCCAAGCCCATTGGCACACCAAGGCGCAGGATGTTGCGCCAATAGCTCCATTGAATCCCGTGCCATGTTCGCAATAAGTGCAAATGCTGCCATGCCGGGTTGTGGCGCAAATACCACACGGCAAAAATGCACAAGCTCCAACTCAAAATGATATTAGAACGCGCACAGCCCACCGCGCCCAATGGTTCGCCCAGCCAGCCTTGCAGCGCGAAACCCCATGCCAACACAGCATGACAGGCCATGCTGCCCAAGCCGAAGTACATCAAAATGCGTGACCGCCCAAGGCCATTACAAAAGGCATAAAAGGTGCGATACAACACCGACGCGGGTAGCCCCCAAGCAAAGGTCGCTAAATAAGCGCGTACCTTGGCCTCAACGCTGGGGGTCATTTTACTTAGACCAAATAAAAAATCGGGGTGTTTTAGCAGGTAGATTCCGGGTAAAGCGATCACTAGACCAAGTAACACGCCCTGTTGCAGAATCCGCCCAATTTCCGCCTCTTGCTTTGCGCCATAAGCATGTGCCACCAAGGGCGATACCGCTTGCACAATGCCAACCAGCGCAAAGACGATAGAAACGTAAATCCCCCCGCCAATCGCCACCGCCGCTAAATCATCGGGGTGGTAATGCCCTAGCAACACGGTGTCGATCACCATCATGCCAATCGAGGCAAGCTGGGCAACGAAAATTGGAAAGGCGTGGCTCACCAGTTGGCGAGCCGCTTGCCGAGTTGGCGGGCTAAACAAAATGCGGGAAATCAGCGATACAGATTGATCGCATCACGGGTAGCTATCGCCACTTGCCGCGCAGCAGCGGCAAAATCTTCGCCTTTGTCTGCATACAAAATCGCCCGTGACGAGTTAATCATCAGCCCCGTGCCATTGGCAGTACGCCCTGCCTGCACCGTTGCTGCAATGTCGCCGCCCTGCGCACCAATGCCGGGAACGAGCAAGGGTAAATCACCGGTAATTTCGCGGACGCGCGCAATTTCCGCCGGGAACGTTGCCCCAACCACCAAAGCACATTGCCCAGTGCGATTCCAATCCTGCGCCACCAAACGCGCCACGCGCTCATACAGTTTTTCGCCACCGACATCCAAAAACTGCAAATCACTGCCACCGGGGTTGGAGGTGCGGCAAAGCAAAATCACGCCCTTCTCTGGGTAAGCCAAATACGGCTCGACCGAATCACGCCCCATATACGGATTCACCGTAATCGCATCGGCGGCAAAGCGTTCAAACGCTTCTTTGGCGTAATGCTCGGCGGTGCTACCAATATCGCCGCGCTTGGCATCCAAAATCACCGGAATACCGGGATGTTTTTCATGGATATAGGCAATCAAGGCTTCGAGCTGATCCTCGGCACGGCAAGAGGCAAAATACGCAATCTGCGGCTTAAAACTACACGCCACATCCGCCGTTGCATCCACAATCGCCGTACAAAACTCCAAAATCGCATCGGGCTTACCCTGCAAATGCGCCGGAAACTTCGCCGGATCAGGATCAAGTCCCACACACAACAGCGAATTATTCTTGTCCCACGCGGAAGCGAGCTGGGAAATAAAAGAGCTCATGGTTATTTATACTTTCTTTCAATTTTTCAACTAGATAACGCCTACAACTCATCAAAATAATCAGAGTCTAGGCGTTTGAGTTCAATCTTACGTTTTAACGAGACACCAACGTTGTATTCCACGGCAAGGCGGGCGAGTTCTACGCCGTCAATCAAAATAATGCGTAAATGCGGCACGGCGGCAGCGTTTTTGGCCTCTTGGGTATAACGACTAGTCGTCACAAACACTCCACGATTTGCACCTTGCCGCGCCAATGCGCCAATAAATCCATTGATGTCTGGTGCGCCAACCGGGCTTTCTGACCAACGTTTTGCTTGTAAGAAAATCCGGTCAAGGCGCAAACGATCTTCATAGATCACCCCATCAATCCCACCATCACCACTCCGCCCCGTGACTTCGCCAATGCCATAGCCCATTGCCTTCAAAAGCTCAACCACAAAACGCTCAAAACCAGAGGGCGTTAGGGTTTTCAAGCGGCCTAATACCTCATCGACCAAAAGCTGTTGCAACTCAGCAAAGGCGGCATCAATGCGCTCATC
>CAZOBT010000008.1:13132-21434 GCA_964578025.1 uncultured Rhodocyclaceae bacterium
CGAGCTGCGAGCACTGGCGCAAGCTCTTTTAACCGCCACACCCGATTCGGGTCTTCGGCAAGCAGCTCCAGTAGGGGGCGTTCTAATTCGTGATATTTGGGAACAGCCATAATGTCTTACACCTTCCCCCACGAATCTTTCAGCGTCACGGCGCGGTTGAAGATGGGCTGACCGGGTTGGGAGTCTTTACGGTCGGCGACGAAGTAGCCGTGGCGTTCGAATTGGAAACGTTGTTCGGCGGATACGTCTTTTAAGCTGGGTTCAAGTTGTGCGGTGATGGTGACGACGGAGTTGGGGTTGAGGTCGTCTAAGAAATCGCGCTCGCCTGCGCCGGGGGCAGCGGCTTGGAAGAGGCGGTCGTAGAGGCGGACTTCTGCGGTGTAAGCGTGAGCCACACTGACCCAATGCAAATTGCCTTTGACCTTGACGCTATCTGCGCCGGGCGTACCGGATTTGGTGTCGGGCAGGTATTCGCAGAGCACAGCCGTGACCTTGCCTTCTGCATCTTTTTCGCAGCCCGTACATTTCACCACATAGCCATAACGCAAACGCGCCATATTGCCGGGGTAGAGACGGTGGTAGCCTTTGCTGGGTTCTTCCATAAAGTCTTCGCGCTCAATCCACAATTCACGGCTAAATGGCACCTCACGTTTGCCCAGTTCCGGCTTTAAGGGGTGATTCGGGGCGTGGCACAGTTCGCTTTGCCCTTCGGGGTAATTGGTAATGATGAGCTTGAGCGGATCAAGCACGGCGATGCGGCGTTCGTCCAATTCGTTCATCGTTTCGCGCATACAGTCTTCTAAGACACTGTAATCAATCAGCGAATCGTTCTTCGATACGCCAACGCGCTCCATCAACAAACGGAAGCCTTCCGGCGTATAGCCGCGCCGCCGCGCCCCAACTAGGGTTGGCATCCGTGGATCATCCCAGCCGTTAACATGCTTTTCGTCGACTAACTGAATGAGTTTGCGCTTGGACAGCACGACATAGGTCAGATTCAGGCGCGAAAACTCATATTGATGCGGCAAAGGACGTTGCAATAAACCAGCTTCGGCAAGGTGTTCCAACAGCCAATCATAGAAGGGGCGTTGGTCTTCAAATTCCAAGGTACAAATTGAATGCGTGATGTTTTCTAAGGCATCTTCAATCGGATGCGCAAAGGTGTACATCGGATACACACACCATTTGTCGCCCGTGTTGTGGTGCGTCGCATGGCGAATACGGTAAATCGCGGGGTCGCGCAGGTTGATATTCGGCGAGGCCATATCAATTTTCGCCCGCAAAATATGCGCCCCGTCAGGGAACTCCCCGGCCTGCATCCGTTTGAATAAATCCATATTCTCGGCAACGCTGCGGTTACGGAAGGGGCTATCTGTGCCGGGTTGGGTCAACGTGCCACGATTCGCCCGCATTTCGTCGGGGGTTTGGCTATCAACATAGGCATGACCCGCCGCGATCAAGGCTTCGGCACATTGCACCATCCAATCAAAATAATTGGAGGCGTAATACAAATTCGTTTCGCCAATGCTGGCTTGGCTGGCGTTAAGATTTTCCCAGTTAAAGCCTAACCAGCGCACCGCATCAACAATCGAATCTACATATTCTTGGTCTTCTTTTTCGGGATTGGTATCGTCAAAACGCAGATGGCACGCGCCACCGAATTGCGCGGCTAGGCCAAAGTTGAGGCAAATTGACTTGGCATGACCAAAGTGCAAATAGCCATTGGGTTCTGGGGGAAAACGGGTACGGATTTTCGCTGGATCAAGCCCCCCCGCCAGTTGCTGCGCCGCCAAACCCGGCGCACCCGACCACCGCCGCTCGGCGTGTTTGCCACTGGCTAAATCAGCCTCAACAATATTACGAATGAAATTTGCCGCTGGTGGGGGCGGGGCGGCATGACCCTTTGCATTGTTCTTGCTCACGTTGATTTTCACTAGGTAGTTAGAAGATTGGCGGGCATTTTAACGGTCAACGCTAAAATCTCGAATCTTCGTTATCACAAACTCACAGCAAATTCCCACGATATGCTGACCTTTACCAACTTTGCCGCCATTGCAGGCGGGGCGAGTCTGGGGGCGTGGAGTCGCTGGCTGCTTGGCCTCACGCTCAATCCCCTATTTCCACGTTTGCCCCTAGGCACATTAGCCGCCAATTTGATCGGCGGTTATTTAATCGGCTGCGCCGTTGCCATTTTTCATACGCACACTGACCTTGATCCGGCTATCAAGTTGTTAGTGATTACCGGCTTCCTCGGCGGCCTTACGACTTTTTCCACTTACTCCGCCGAAGTGGTCGAACGCCTGCTTGCCGGGCAAATGGGCTGGGCGTTGCTACTGGCGAGTACGCATTTACTCGGCTCGCTGCTCGCCACCTATTTGGGCATGTTGACCGTCCGGCAATGGTTGCTTGCTTAGGCAACTTAGGCAACGCCGCCGAAAAATATAGACCAAATTGAAAAATGGCTAATAAAGTACGTTTTATCTAATGGAATAAACAATAGACCAAAAAGGAGACTGCATGAGCCAAACCCAACATTGGACAGATTTCCCGAATGCCCCTGCGGTAGGTACGCCTTTAATTGCTTTTAGTGCTTTGATGGATGGGGCAGTGACAATGTGCGATGTGGCGGCGTTTCGCTGTTTGTTGTTGCGCAGCGGCGAAGCGGTGTGGGCGTATGTCAACGCTTGCCCACATTTTGGTGTGCCCTTGGCACAAAAACCCGAGCATTTGTTGTTTAAGCCGCACCAAAGCCTAAGTTGTAACGTGCATTACGCCCGGTTTCGTTGGCAGGATGGTGTTTGTGAGTTTGGCGATTGCAAGGGCGACCGCCTTAGCCCGATTCCGGTTTGTGTCGAAAATGGGCTAGTCAAAATCGCCGAATGATTGGCTTACTTAGGGTGAAGCCAAGATTCTTGTTCATGACAAACTCAGTGCATGGAGATCGATGGACTTAGCAACCACTGGTATCGCTGGTTACTGTCGGTGGAGTCGAGTAATTGGGGGCTTCTTTGTACACCACTTGGCATTGGCTTGGGGTTGGTGCAGTGTTCAGGCTAAACGTGGTATTCGTGCCATTGGCGTAGCTAATCGTAAATAAGCTGGTGTCGTAATTCACAATGGTAGAAATTTCGCCATTATGTCCAGTGGTATTGCCACCATCGGGATAACACCGCCAAAACGAATAAACCACACCATCTACCGTTAAGTTAAAGGAAGAATTGGTGGCACAGCCTCCCACCACCGCTTTACTATGCCAAACCGCAATCGCACTTTCAATACTGCCCTCAAGCTGCTTGATATGCGCCGCCCGTGCATCTGAACCTAAATCAACAAATTTCGGCAAGGCCGTTGCTGCCAAAATGCCCAAAATAACGATTACCACCACCAGTTCGATGAGGGTGAAGCCACGTTGTTGCTTTGCCATGTTGTATCTCCAGTTGCTATTGATTTGTTGGTAAGTTTAAAAGATAGCCCGACTTTTCCCTTTGGCAAATTTGTTGTTTTGGCTGATTTTTATCTTTTGTTACTTTTGGTTTTGGGAAAATTTGGCGGAAAAAGAGAGATTTTCTGGAAAGTGCCTGAGAAAGCTTGTCCAGCTTGGTTTTTGGGCAAAAAGTGCATTTGGCGGAATTTGCAAAGTTTTCGTCAGGCGAGGCAATAGTGCGATTCGCAGCGACTTTTTAAACTTGCACGCTCTACACCGGCTTACCTATCCACAACAAAGGGGGAGACAACTCCATGACACAAGCTACGACTTCTTACAAACCACAAAACAAAGTCCGTTTAGTCACCGCCACGTCCTTATTTGATGGGCATGATGCGTCGATCAACATCATGCGGCGGATTTTGCAAAGTACCGGGGCAGAGGTGATTCACCTTGGGCATAACCGTTCCGTGCAAGAAATCGTTAATGCCGCCCTGCAAGAAGATGCGCAAGGGATTGCGGTTACGTCTTACCAAGGTGGGCATGTGGAATTTTTCAAATACATGATCGACCTGTTACGCGCCAACGGCGGCGAGAACATCAAAGTCTTCGGTGGCGGCGGCGGTGTGATCGTGCCTGCTGAAATCGCGGAATTGCATGATTACGGTGTCACGCGCATTTACTCGCCTAACGATGGCGCGACCCTTGGCCTGCAAGGGATGATTAACGATGTGGTGCAATCCTCAGATTTCGACCTTTCCGCCGAAGTCCCCAGCGTTGACAGCGTACTGGCGGGGTTAGCCGCCGGGGATCGGCGTTTGCTGTCGCGGGTGATTACTATTTTGGAAAACGGGGCAGAAAACGGCAGCACCGCCGACTTAGCCGCCGCATTGTTAGCCGCCGCCAAAGACAAAACGATTCCTACCTTAGGCATTACCGGGACGGGGGGCGCGGGGAAATCCTCCTTAACCGATGAATTAGTCCGCCGTTTCCGTTTGGATCAAGGCGACCGTTTAAAGCTGGCGATTGTCTCGATTGACCCCAGCCGTAAACGTACTGGCGGCGCGTTGCTCGGCGACCGGATTCGCATGAACGCGATTGAGCACGCCAATATCTTTATGCGCTCCTTAGCCACCCGCGATACCGGCAGCGAAATTTCTGCCGCGCTGCCCGAAGTGATTGCCGCGTGCAAATTGTGTGGCTTTGATTTAGTTATCGTCGAAACCTCGGGGATTGGGCAAGGCAACGCCGCCATCGTGCCGCATGTCGATTGCTCTCTGTATGTGATGACTCCCGAATTTGGCGCGGCGAGCCAGTTAGAAAAGATCGACATGCTCGACTTTGCGGACTTCGTAGCGATCAACAAATTTGACCGCAAAGGCGCGGAAGACGCGCTGCGCGATGTGCGTAAGCAATATCAACGTAACCGTGCCTTGTTTAGCCAATCGGCAGACGATATGCCTGTCTTTGGCACGATGGCTGCCCGCTTTAATGATGATGGTGTGACCGCCCTGTACCAATGCCTTGCGCCGCGTTTGGTCGAACTTGGCCTACCCCTGCAAGCAGGTAGCTTGCCTACCGTGACGGTGAAACAATCGTCCTTCTCCCGCGCCATCGTTCCCGCTGCCCGCGCCCGCTATTTGGCAGAAATTGCCGATACGCTACGCGGCTACCATGCGCATACCGAAGCGCAGGTTAAGGTTGCCCGCGAACGCCAAGCCCTGCGCATTTCCGCCCAGTTGTTCCAACGCTGCGATAAACCAGCGGCGGATTTTGCCGAGGTGTTGGCATGGAAAGACGGCGAGTTGGATGGCAAGGCGAAGAAATTGCTCGATATGTGGCCGGAAACCGTACAAGCCTATTCCGGTGATGAATATGTGGTGAAAATCCGTGACAAGGAAATTCGTACCAAGCTGACGCAAGAAACCTTATCCGGTACGAAGATTCGTAAAGTGGTACTGCCACGTTATCAAGATGAAGGCGAAATTCTGCGTTTCTTGATGAAAGAAAACGTCCCCGGCTCTTTCCCCTTTACCGCTGGCGTATTTGCCTTTAAGCGCGAAAACGAAGACCCAACACGGATGTTTGCGGGCGAAGGCGATGCTTTCCGTACCAATCGCCGCTTCAAAAAGGTTTCCGAAGGGATGCCTGCCAAACGCTTGTCGACTGCCTTTGACTCGGTAACGCTGTATGGTTGCGACCCCGACGAGCGGCCTGACATCTACGGCAAAATCGGCAACTCTGGGGTGTCGATTGCTACCTTAGACGATATGAAGGTCTTGTACGATGGCTTTGATTTGGTCAATCCAACCACGTCTGTGTCCATGACCATCAACGGCCCCGCTCCGATTATTTTGGCTTGTTTCTTTAACACCGCGATTGAGCAGCAACTGGCTAAATTCAAAGCCGATAACGGGCGTGATCCCACCGATGACGAAGCCGCCAAGATCAAAGATTGGGTCTTTGCCACAGTGCGCGGGACGGTGCAAGCCGACATTTTGAAAGAAGACCAAGGGCAGAATACCTGCATCTTTAGTACCGAATTTGCCTTAAAGATGATGGGCGACATTCAAGAATACTTTGTACATCGCAAGGTACAAAACTTCTATTCGGTGTCGATTTCTGGCTATCACATTGCCGAAGCCGGGGCGAACCCGATTAGCCAACTCGCCTTTACCTTGGCGAACGGTTTTACCTATGTTGAAACCTATTTGGCACGCGGGATGCACATTGACGATTTCGCGCCTAACTTGTCGTTCTTCTTTAGCAATGGCATGGACCCTGAATACTCGGTGATCGGGCGTGTTGCCCGGCGCATCTGGGCGGTGGCGATGAAGAATAAGTATGGGGCGAATGAACGGAGTCAGAAGTTGAAATATCACATCCAAACCTCAGGGCGTTCTTTGCACGCCCAAGAGATGGACTTCAACGACATCCGTACCACGCTGCAAGCCTTGATTGCGATTTACGACAACTGCAATTCCTTGCATACCAACGCTTACGACGAAGCGATTACCACGCCAACCGAAGAATCGGTGCGTCGGGCAATGGCGATTCAGCTCATCATCAACCGCGAATGGGGTGTCGCGAAAAACGAAAACCCCAACCAAGGCGCGTTCATCATTGATGAACTTACCGATTTGGTGGAAGAAGCGGTGTTGAAAGAGTTTGAAGCGATTACTTCACGCGGTGGCGTGTTGGGGGCGATGGAAACCGGCTATCAACGCGGCAAGATTCAAGAGGAATCCTTGTATTACGAGCATAAGAAACACGATGGCTCTTACCCCTTGATCGGGGTGAATACCTTCTTGAATCCTAAAGGCAGTGCGCAGCAAGAAATTGAATTGGCACGCTCCACCGACGAAGAGAAGCAATCACAAATCCACCGCTTACGCGATTTCCATCAACGTAATGCCGAACCCGCCAAGGAAATGTTGGCAAAGCTCAAACAAACCGTGATCGAAGATGGCAACGTCTTTGCGGTGTTGGTGGATGCAGTGAAATATTGTTCCTTAGGCCAAATCAGCAACGCGCTGTACGAAGTCGGTGGGCAATATCGCCGCAGTATGTAATGGGCGAATTGACGTAGCAGCTCCCCAACATTGGGTTAGCTTAAAGTCCTCTGGTGTAGCCTAGTCAGTGCCATTGTTCATCTCGTGGCACATTAGGATTGGCGGCGTGGTTTTTAAATCACGCCGTTTTTTTATTCAGCCTTTCTTAACTTGCCACAAACGCTGCCTTAATCCTTCCTTGACGCTAACCCAGTGAATCTCTACCATCTAACGTTTTTCCCGAACGCTACCCAAAGTGAATCTGCAAGAGCTTTACGCCCTCATTAGCCCTGACATGCAAGCCGTGGATAAGGTAATCCGCGACCGCCTTTATTCTGATGTCGTACTGGTGCGGCAAGTCGCTGAATACATCATTAACAGCGGTGGCAAACGTATGCGCCCCGCCTTGGTGTTGTTAGCGGCATTGGCTCTGAAGTATCAAGGACAGCATCACTACGAATTGGCTGCCGTGGTGGAGTTTATCCATACCGCGACGCTGCTCCATGATGATGTGGTAGATGAGTCAGATTTACGCCGGGGACGGGATACCGCCAATGCCATGTTTGGCAACGCCGCCAGCGTGTTGGTCGGTGATTTCCTGTATTCCCGCGCCT
This sequence comes from uncultured Rhodocyclaceae bacterium, assembly GCA_964578025.1. GTDB lineage: Bacteria > Pseudomonadota > Gammaproteobacteria > Burkholderiales > Rhodocyclaceae > CAZOBT01. The sequence goes on from CAZOBT010000008.1 coordinate 20,722, forward strand.
TCCAAATGATGGTCAATATTGATGATATGCGCGTGATGCGTGTTTTGTCGGATGCGACCAATGTCATTGCTGAAGGCGAGGTCTTGCAGTTGATGAATTGCCATGATCCCGACGTGGATGAAGACCGTTATCTGCAAGTAATTCGCTACAAAACCGCCAAATTGTTTGAAGCCGCCGCCCAACTGGGGGCGATTGTGGCGAAGGTTGATCCCGCTATTGAACAGGCGATGGCAGTTTATGGGATGCACCTTGGTACAGCCTTTCAACTGGTTGATGATGTTTTAGATTACTCTGGCGAAGAAGCCGAAACGGGTAAGCATTTAGGCGACGACCTTGCCGAAGGCAAACCCACTTTGCCCCTCATTTATGTCATGAAACATGGCACCCCCGACCAAGCTGCTGTAGTACGTCAAGCCATTGAAAATGGTGGACGTGACGATTTTGCGGCTGTCTTAGGCGCGATTCGGGCAACAGGGGCATTGGATTACACCCGCGAACAAGCCCGCCGCGAAGCTGCCACTGCCCAAGCCGCGATTGCTGGCCTTGAGGATTCAATTTATAAAGAGGCTTTGTTAGACTTAGCCATCTTAGCCGTCGAACGCGCCCATTAAGCCAATTCAGCCAAGGGCGTTGATGATTAGACGCTTCGGAGTGTAGCTCAGCCTGGTAGAGCACTGCGTTCGGGACGCAGGGGCCGGAGGTTCGAATCCTCT
>CAZOBT010000009.1:0-20141 GCA_964578025.1 uncultured Rhodocyclaceae bacterium
GTTCGGTGAGCCCCTACATTGGTTTGTTCGGTACGGTATGGGGGATCATGCACGCCTTCCGTGGCTTATCGAATGTGGGACAAGCCACCTTGGCTTCCGTCGCGCCGGGGATTGCTGAAGCCTTGGTCGCCACTGCCATTGGTTTGTTTGCCGCGATTCCAGCGGTATTGGCGTATAACCGCTTTGCCCATGATATTGACCGTTTAGCCTCACGCTTTGAGTCGTTCATGGAAGAGTTTTCCAACATCTTGCAACGGCAGATGAGATAAGCCATGCGTCCCCGCCGTCTAAAAAACGAAATTAACGTCGTGCCGTACATTGACGTGATGTTGGTGCTCTTGGTGATCTTTATGGTCACGGCACCGATGATGACGACAGGTACGGTCGATTTACCCAGCGTCGGCAAGTCCTCACAAGTTCCGGTACAACCCTTGGAAATTGCGATTCGTGCCGATGAGAGCTTAAGCGTGACTAATCGCGCTCAAGGTAATAGCGAGTACAAGATCGAACGGGCGCAGTTGCCACAACTCTTACGCGATGCACAGGCTCTCAATCCAGAGCAACCCGTATTGATCGCGGGTGATAAAAATGTGCGTTACGAACGGGTGTTGAACTTGATGGACGAGTTACAACGGGCGCAGATTAAGCGGGTTGGTCTTTTGGTACAGACACAAGGCAAATGATTCCACACACCTCTCACGATCCCGGTAAAACAAAGGCACTGGTTTTTTCTGCCCTTGTGCATGTTCTGTTGTTTTTGGGTTTGTTCTTTGGGGTGCAGTGGAAGCATCAGCCGGATGCGGGAGGCATTGCGGTTGAGTTATGGTCTGCCCCAAGCGTTGCTGACGTGCCTCCAGTCGTACCACCGACTCCGATAGAAGATAAGCCTGAGCCAAAACCAGAGCCGAAACCAGAGATAAAGTCCGAGCCGAAACCTGTGCCTAAGCCGACTCCAACCCCACCAATTCCCACACCGCCTGTGCCAAAGCCAGCCGCAGTGGTTGCTCCAACACCACCTAAGCCAGAGATTGCGGTCAAGGATAAGGAGAAGGAAAAAGAGAAAGCGAAGCCAAAACCTGCTGAACCGATTGCAAAGCCTGTGGTGGACAAAAAAGAGCCGCCTAAGGATAAGCCCAAAGAGCATAAGGAGCAGAAGGAAGCGAAGGACAGCAAAGAGGTAGCAAAACCTGTCGCTAATCCACCTAAAGCCGATAGCGGAAAAACTAGCCCTCGTCCGAATATGGCTGCTGATTTACCATCGGTTGATGACGAGTTAAAAGCCTTGAAGTCGAAGGTGGCAAGTGCGAAAGCCGCGCAGTTAGCCGCCGAAGCGGAGGCAGAGCAAAATGCAGCGGGGCGTAAGCGTGCGTTGGCAGAATATGCAGCCAAAATTCGGGCAAAAGTAAGGGGCAATATCGGCCCATTACCACCGATTCAAGGCAATCCTGAAGCCGTTTTTGAAGTGACACAATTACCGACTGGCGAGATTTTGCCGCCGGTCAAACTGAAACGTAGTAGTGGTAATAGCAATTTAGATGCACTGATTGAGCGGGCGATTTTGAAATCATCACCCTTGCCCAAACCTGCTGATCCAGCCCTGTTCCAACGGGTGTTGGATATACGCTATAAGCCACATGATGATTAATCATTCATCGTTGATGAATCTTTTGAGATGACTTTGATAACTATGCAGCCGATCAAACGCCTACTTTTTGCCTTGGGTTTGGCCTTGGTGAGCCATGCTCATGCACAACTGACCGTAGAGATTTCTGGGAGTGGCAGCAACCGCATTCCTGTTGCAGTACCCGATTTTGCCGGTGATGGCGGTTACTCCCGTGCGTTGACCAGTGTGATTCGGGCTGACCTTGAACGTTCGGGGATGTTTAAACTGACCGACATTGGGGCGACTGGCTTAAATGAAAATTCCTTGCCAGATTACGCTGCGTGGCGAAATCGTGGCGCGGATGCGGTGGTTGCGGGAAGCATTAGCGGTATTAGTGCTGGGGCGTTGCTAGAGACCCGTTTCCGCTTGTTTGATGATGTAAAGGCACAGATTCTTGGTGGGTCAGCGTATCAACATAGCCCCGGACAGTTACGTGCTACCGGGCATCGCATTGCGGATTACATCTACGAAAAACTGCTGGGCGAACGCAGCATCTTTTCTACCCGCATCGCTTATGTCTTAAAAAACAAAGGCCGCTACGAATTACAAGTCGCCGATGCGGATGGGCAAAATGTGGTGTCGCTGTTGGTCTCGAAAGAGCCAATTATTTCGCCTACTTGGTCGCCTGATGGCACACGTTTGGCCTATGTGTCCTTTGAAAGCAAAAAGCCCGTGATCTATGTGCAGCAAGTGCAAGGCGGCGCACGGCATGTGGCGGCAAACTTTAAAGGGTCTAACTCTGCGCCTGCTTGGTCGCCCGATGGGCGACGGTTGGCAGTGGTGCTGACAAAAGATGGTAGTTCGCAGTTGTATAGCGTTAATGCCGATGGCTCAGGGGTGATCCGTTTGGCTTCCTCTCCAGCGATTGATACCGAACCCGCTTGGGCGGCTGATGGCAGCAGTATTTACTTCACCTCAGATCGTGGCGGTACACCCCAGATTTACCAAATTCCCAGCACGGGGGGCAGTGCGCAACGGGTTACGTTTGAAGGCAGTTATAACGTTACCCCGCGCTTATCTCCCGATGGCAAAACCTTGGCGCACATTACACGCCGCGATGGGCGTTTCCAATTGGCAGTTTTAGATTTAGCCAGCCGCCAAACAACAATTCTCACCGATTCTTCCCGCGATGAATCACCAACTTTCGCACCAAATGGACGCATGATTTTGTTAGCCACCGAAGTCGGTGGGCGCGGTGTCTTAACCGCCGTCTCAACAGATGGGCGGGTGAAGCAACGTTTATCAGGGATTAGTGGGGATGTGCGTGAGCCTGCTTGGGGGCCGTTCTCACGTTAAGCTTGCCGTGGCGTGAATCACGCCAGTTTTATTTGGTCTTTTGTTAAATAAGACAGATTGGGTATGGCTTAGAGAAGCTTTTTTAATTTGGTCTTAAATTTTTGGGTGTCATAATGAAACGTTTACTTCTTCCTGCCATCGTGGCGGCTTTATTGAGTGCTTGTGGTTCGTCACCAATGACTTCGGAACAGTCTCCTGCACCATTTGAAAATCGTAGTGGTTCGCCAATTACTCGTGGAGATACCAACACCGGGATTCGCGATGGGCAATTACCTGCGTTGCCACGTGTATTAAGCGACCCCAATAACATCCTGTCGAAACGCAGCATTTATTTCGATATGGATCGCTACGATGTCAGTCCCGAATACAAACAAATTGTGATTGCACATGCTAAGTTTTTAACCGAAAACCGCGCTTTCCGTATCTTGATTCAGGGCAATACCGATGAACGCGGTAGCCGTGAATACAATTTATCCCTTGGGCAAAAACGCGCCGAAGGGGTGAAGCAAGCCATGACCTTGTTGGGGGTGAATGAAGATCAAGTTGAGGCTGTGAGCTTGGGTGAGGAAAAGCCTAAGAAAGAAGGCCATGACGATGCGGCTTGGGCAGAAAACCGCCGTGCCGATATTATTTATCAAGGTGAATACTAATGCGGCACAGCCAAACTTTCCTACGGGCAGTAATGCTGATAGGCATCGTATGCTGCACTTCGGTGACACAAGCCGGGGTGTTTGATGATGATGAGGCACGGCGGCAAATTGTTGATGTGCGTACACGCACGGAACAACGCATTGACGGATTAGCTCGTGGGCAACTGGATCAAGCGTCACAGCTACAAGCTCTACGTGAAGAAAATGCGACACTGCGTGGGCAAATTGAAGCCTTGTTGTATCGCCTAGACACCGCTGAGCGGCGGCAGCAATCCTATTATGTGGATCTGGATTCACGTTTACGCGCCGTTGAAGGTGCTTTGAATGCGGCGCGTGAAGGTCAGGGGCAAACGGTGGGAGGAGTTGTGGGTAATGGTGGTGCAGCCATCGTTGCGCCTGTCCAAGCCAAACCCGACCCCGCCCGTGAAGCGCAAGAGTATGAAAACGCGCTGAATTTGTTCAAGGCTAATAAGTACAAAGAAGCGGCAGCGGCGTTTGCTGGGTTTGTCAAAAATTATCCAGAGAGTACGGTTGCACCCAGTGCGCAACTCTGGGAAGGGCATTCTTGGTTTGCCTTGCAAGATTGTCGTCGCTCTGCGGATGCGATGAATCAGGTGGTAGTACGTTGGCCGAATTCGCCCAAAGCCCCGGATGCCTTGCTCGGTATTGCCGATTGCCAACCCGCTAAAGTTGCCAATAAAACCTTGGAAAACTTGATCGCCAAGTATCCCGATAGCGCGGCAGCGAAAAAAGCGCGGCAACGCCTCAATCAGAAGTAGGCCATAAAAGTAAGTTATGTCTGATGCAACAACTCGCACTGAGCTTGAGTTAACGCTCAAGCTCAGTGAAATTTTCTTTTCTTTGCAAGGTGAGGCCAGCCGAGTGGGTTTGCCTACCGTTTTTATTCGTTTAACCGGCTGTCCCTTACGTTGCGTATGGTGCGATACCAGCTATGCCTTTTCTGGTGGAAAGGTGTACACCCTTGCCGAGATTTTGGCTGAGGTACAAAAGTATCCCACGCGGCAAATTTGCGTCACTGGGGGCGAACCCTTAGCGCAAAAGCATTGTTTGCCGCTGCTAACCTTACTGTGTGATGCCGGTTATGAAGTGTCTTTAGAAACCTCGGGTGCGCTGGATATTGCGGCAGTTGATCCGCGTGTGTCGCGCATCATGGATTTAAAAGCCCCGGATTCTGGTGAGTGTGAACGTAATTTATGGGCAAATGTGGCGTATTTGCAGCCACGCGATGAGCTGAAAATCATCATTGCCAGCCGCGCCGATTATGAATGGGCAAAGACGCAACTTGCCCATCATGACTTAGCCAAACATTGCCCAGTCTTGCTCTCGCCCGCACATCACAGCCAAGAACCACGTCAATTGGCAGAGTGGATTTTGGCAGATGGTTTGCCCGTGCGTTTTCAATTACAACTGCACAAAATCCTTTGGGATAACGCCCAAGGTAAATAAACAGCTTTTCCCCACAGGAGTTTCCTCATGCAGTTAAGCTCACGCGCGGTCGTGCTGCTGTCGGGTGGTTTAGATTCTGCTACCTGTTTAGCCAGTGCCGTCGCCCAAGGTTTTTCCGCCTATTGTTTGTCCTTTGATTATGGGCAACGTCATCGTGCCGAACTTGAAGCGGCACAACGGGTTGCACAAGCCCTTGGCGCGACAGCACATCGCACCTTAAAACTTGATCTCAACCAATTTGGTGGTTCGGCTTTAACCGATCTCAGCCTTGATGTCCCCACTGCTGGGGTGCAACCAGGTATCCCGATTACCTATGTTCCGGCGCGGAATACCATCATGTTGTCCTTGGCCTTGGCGTGGGCAGAAGTGTTGGGGGCAAATGATATTTTTGTCGGGGTGAATGCCGTGGATTATTCCGGCTATCCCGATTGCCGCCCCGAATACATTGCCGCCTTTCAAGCGATGGCAAATTTGGCGACTAAAGCTGGGGTAGAAGGGCAAATTCTGCGCATTCATACGCCCCTGATTGACCTCAGTAAAGCCGAGATCATCCGTATGGGTGATGAGTTGGGGGTCGATTACGCCTTAACCGTTTCCTGCTATCAAGCCGATCATGCTGGGCGAGCCTGTGGGGTATGTGATTCTTGCCGTCTGCGCCAAGCGGGTTTTGCGGCAGCAGAGTTGCCTGATCCGACACGCTATGTCGCAACGCGGTAATTTGTTTCGTTCTTTGTGGTGAATACACGCTATGGATACCAGTACGATTCTGAGCTTAACCTTTCTCATCGCCTTAGCGTTTGGGGCAATTACGCAACGTACCCATTTTTGTACGATGGGCGCGATCTCCGATATTGTGAATATGGAAGATTGGACACGGATGCGCATGTGGCTATTGGCAATTAGCATCGCCATCCTTGGTGCAACGTTGCTGCATACACAAGGCTTGATTGATCTGAACAAAAGCATTTACCGCAGCGGGCAACTGACATGGTTATCGCATCTTGTCGGTGGTTTATGTTTTGGCTGTGGCATGGTCTTAGGTTCAGGTTGTGGTGCGAAAACTCTTACCCGCATTGGCGCAGGCAATCTCAAATCTTTTGTGGTGTTTTTAGTCGTGGGGATTACCGCTTATATGACCATGCGTGGGCATTTGGCGGTATTTCGCAGCAAAGTTTTAGATAGTGTCACCCTGTCCTTAGGGGAAAACAGCGATCTCGCCAGCGTGTTCAGCCATAGTTTTAATCTACCGGCTGCCACGGGGCATTGGGCAATCACACTACTACTTTGTGCCGCAACGTGGATTTTTGTCTTTAAAAATAAAGACTTTTTCAGCCTAGATAATCTTCTGGCGGGGGTTGGTGTAGGTTTAACCGTTGCCGCACTGTGGTATGTCAGTGGACACCTTGGTTTTGTTGCCGAAGACCCTGAAACCCTGCAAGAAGCCTTTTTAGCCACCAATAGCGGGCGCATGGAATCTTTAACCTTTGTTGCCCCACAAGCCTATCTCTTAGATTATTTGATGCTTGGTTCAGACAGTAGCAAAAAACTTACGATTGCGATTGTCTCGGTGCTGGGGGTGATTAGTGGCGCGGCAGCTTATGCCTTAATTTCGCGCACCTTCCGTTGGGAAGCCTTCCGTGATGTCGAAGACACTGCCACACATCTAATTGGCGCGGCCTTGATGGGCTTTGGTGGTGTCACAGCAATGGGCTGCACGATTGGACAAGGCTTAACCGGCTTATCCACCCTCGCCATTGGCTCATTCCTCACCTTCGCTGCCATCCTGCTTGGCGGTTGGGCAACCCTGAAACTCCAGTATTGGCGCATCATGCGTTAATTTTTCAAATTCACTGAAGTTACGCAGACACTGGGCAATTCGGCTACATTGACAATGATGAACACTAACTGAGTTGGTGCGCAAATCGCTGCCTTTGAGGAGCTTCAGGCGTTAAGGGCAACTGCGTAACTTCAGATTGGTTGATTGGTTGATTTGAAACGAACTCTTGTATAATCCGCTCCCTTCGAGGGGTGCTGCAAGGTGGGTTATATGGCTTATAACCTCCCCAGGCTCGATGATTTAACGGCACTCACCTGACCAACCCTGCCGGGTTTGGGATCCGGGTGAGTCGCACTAGCAAGCAACGCTAATTGCTACCCCAATCCCTCCCGGTCACAGTGTTTAGAGGAGCTTACTGTGGCTGATACCAAAACCAACGACTATGTAATTGCTGATCTTGGCCTTGCCGATTGGGGACGCAAAGAGATCAAAATTGCCGAAACCGAAATGCCCGGTTTAATGGCAATCCGTGACGAATTTGCCGCCAGCCAACCCTTAAAAGGGGCGCGGATTACCGGCTCTTTGCACATGACGATTCAAACCGCCGTGTTGATCGAAACCCTGACCGCTTTGGGCGCAGAGGTGCGTTGGGCTTCATGCAATATTTTCTCCACCCAAGACCATGCCGCTGCCGCGATTGCTGCCCAAGGCGTTCCCGTCTTTGCCGTGAAAGGCGAAACCTTAGCCGAGTATTGGGACTACACCCATCGTATTTTTGAATGGGCGGATGGCGGCTACTCCAACATGATTTTGGATGATGGCGGTGATGCGACATTGTTGCTGCATTTGGGCGCGAAAGCCGAACACGATTTGTCCGTGTTAGCCAATCCTTCATCCGAAGAAGAAACGATTTTGTTTGCGGCGATCAAGGCCAAGTTAGCCAGCGATGCCAGCTGGTATTCCACCCGTTTGGCACAAATCAAGGGTGTCACCGAAGAAACCACCACAGGCGTACATCGTTTGTACCAAATGCACCAACGTGGCGACCTGAAATTCCCTGCGATTAACGTGAACGATTCCGTCACCAAATCCAAATTCGACAACCTCTATGGCTGCCGTGAATCCTTGGTGGACGGCATTAAGCGTGCGACCGATGTGATGATTGCAGGGAAAGTCGCGGTCGTTTGTGGTTATGGCGATGTGGGCAAAGGGTCAGCGCAAGCTCTGCGTGCCTTGTCCGCACAAGTGTGGGTGACAGAAATCGACCCAATCTGTGCCTTGCAAGCGGCGATGGAAGGCTATCGCGTGGTCACGATGGAATATGCCGCCGATAAAGCTGACATTTTCGTCACCACCACGGGCAACTTCCATGTGATTACTCATGCGCACATGGCAGCGATGAAAGATCAGGCCATCGTCTGCAACATCGGCCACTTTGATAACGAAATCGACGTGGCTTCCTTAGAGCAATACCAGTGGGAAGAAATCAAACCCCAAGTCGACCATGTGATCTTCCCCGACGGCAAGCGCATCATCCTCTTAGCCAAAGGCCGCTTGGTGAACTTAGGTTGTGGCACAGGCCATCCGTCTTATGTGATGTCCTCCTCCTTCGCCAACCAAACCATTGCGCAAATCGAGCTATACACCCGCACCGCCGATTACCCCGTTGGTGTGTACACCTTGCCCAAGCATTTGGACGAAAAAGTGGCGCGGTTGCAGTTGAAGAAGTTAAACGCCCAGTTAACGGTGTTAACCGAACAACAAGCCAACTACATCGGCGTAGCCATCGACGGCCCCTACAAAGCCGAGCATTACCGTTACTAAACCAGTCCGGGGCAAACGCAGAAACATCGCATAGATTCAACGCTTAAGTTTGGTCTATTATCAGATTAATCCGGTTATGCCTTGTGTATTGGCTGGTTTTTAATTTGGTCTATGATTCTACCGCTTGCCCTCAACCTTGCACCTCGCCGCGAGGTGGCAAGGTGATGTTTGACGTTGTGTTTGACTTTGGGGCGGTTGTTTTCCACAATGATTCCATTATGGTTTCATTGTGGAGCTAATCATGCCCAACCTGTCGATTAAAAATGTCCCCGAAGCCCTTGCCGAACAACTGCGCCAACGGGCGGCAGCAAACCATCGCAGCTTACAAGGTGAGTTAATGGCAATCCTCGAAGCCACCGTACAGCCCCGTCACCCAACATCAACCCTAACCCTACATAACGCCACCGTGAGTAGTGAAACGGTACAACAGCGTTTGCAGGCGATTGCAGATCATCCAGTCCTTGATGATGGGCTATTAAGTAAATTGGATGAGCTTGTTGCTGGTACTAACTGGGGGGATGCACCTATTTTGTCGCGCACTGAAGCTAACCGCCGAGGGCGGGAATAATGTCTGCTCTCGCTTACTTTTTGGATACCAACATCCTGATTTATGCGACCTCATTTGCAGCTGACCATGCGGCAAAAAAACCGATTGCCCGCGAATGGGTAGCACGAAGCGATTGGGGAACGTCTAGCCAGGTGTTGATGGAGTTCTATGCCAATGCAAAACAGCCCCGGCACGGTATGGGTGCGGATATTGCCCGAGAGTTTATTGATACGATAATTGCCTATCGACAGATTCAGGCAATCACGCCAAGCGTTGTGCACCAAGCGTTAGATTTGTTGCAACGCTACTCATTAAGCCATTGGGATGCTGCTGTTTTAATGGCAGCAAAAGCACTAGGAGCACCCATTGTAATTAGTGAGGATATGGGGCATGGGCAGTCTTACGATGGCATCACCGTGATTAACCCTTTTTTACCGGTACATAACGCATGAAATCCTTTCACGCACGGAATGCACGGCCTGCGCCGACGCATAAAACCGAGGTCAAAACGTCGCCGACGGCGGCGGAGCGGGTGGGGGGGGTGCGTTTGGATGTGTTGTTGGTTGAACGGGGGATAGCGGCTTCGCGCACGGCGGCACAACGCTTGATTGAAGCGGGGCGTGTTGTCGGAGAACAAGGCGTTGCGTTGACGCGCCCGGCGCAAGTCGTGGTGGCAGATGCTGACATCACGCTGATTCCTGACGCAGCCGATCGCTATGTGTCACGCGGGGGCTTAAAGCTGGCGGGGGCGTTGCAAACGTCGGGGCTTCAGCCGCAAGGCTGGACATGTTTGGATGTGGGGCAATCCACTGGCGGCTTTAGTGATTGTTTGCTCCAAGCTGGAGCGGCTGCCGTGGTCGGCGTAGATGTGGGACATGCGCAACTGCATCCGCGTTTGCGGGCTGATCCGCGTCTTACCGCCTTTGAAGGCATTAACTGTCGGCAACTGAGTGCAAGCGACCTTGGTGCGGCGTATCCAGCGGCGGGTTTTGCCTTGATTGTTGCCGATTTATCCTTTATTTCCTTAACCCTGATCCTGCCGCAATTACCGCCCTTGCTCGCGGCAACCGGACAAATGTTGTTATTAGTGAAACCGCAATTTGAACTTGATCCCGCTGCCTTAAACAAAAGTGGCGTGGTACGCGACCCGGCGCGTTATACCGAGGTTGAACAAAAACTCCGTCGCGCCGCTGCCGCCGCTGGCCTCAGCGTCAAGGCTTGGTTTGACAGCCCAATCATTGGTGGTGGAGTCGGCAAGCAGGCGGGGAATCGTGAATTTTTTCTGTGGGTAGAACATGGCAAACCTTGAACAAAAAGCGCAACAAGCTAAAAAACCTGACATCTCAATTGAGTTTTTCCCAACACAAACCCCCGAAGGCGCGGAAAAGCTGCGGGGAGTGCGCGAAAAATTAAGCGTCTTAAATCCAGCTTTTTTCTCTGTGACCTATGGCGCGGGCGGCTCAACCCGTGAACGCACCTTTGCCATCGTCAAAGAAATCGCCGCTGCTGGGCAACAAGCCGCGCCGCATTTGTCCTGTATTGGTTCAACCCGCGCCGGAATGCGCGAAATTTTGGACGAATACCAAGCCGCTGGGGTCAAGCGCATCGTCGCTTTGCGTGGGGATTTACCCTCTGGCATGGCTGACCCCGGTGAATTGCGCTATGCCAATGAATTGGTGGAGTTTATCCGTGCCGAAACGGGCGATTATTTCACCCTAGAGGTTGCCGCCTACCCCGAATGGCATCCCCAAGCGAAAAGCCCGAAAGACGACGTGCAAAACTTTGTGCGCAAGGTCAAAGCCGGGGCAAATTCGGCGATTACCCAATATTTTTACAACGCCGATGCCTATTTCCATTTTGTCGATGAGGTGCAAGCCGCAGGTGTGGACATCCCGATCATTCCCGGCATCATGCCCATTTCCAGCTTCAGCAAACTCGCCCGCTTCTCCGATGCGTGTGGCGCAGACATTCCGCGTTGGATGCGCAAAAAGTTTGAAAGCTTCGGTGACGACAGCGATTCGATCAAAGCTTTCGGCCTCGATGTAGTCAGCGAACTCTGCGCCAAACTCCTCAACGGCGGAGCCCCCGGCCTCCACTTCTACTCCATGAACCAATCCGCCCCGACTTTAGACATTTGTCGGCGGATGGGGTGGTTATAGAAAAAATCACCAGCAATTCAGCAATCGTCGGTGACAGCGGTGATTACAGGAGGATTGGCTGCAACACTGGGATATAGCTCGGTGTAGCTGACTTTGCATTTGTCCGGGGTTGCTGCGCCATCTTTAGTGAATTCAACCAAATACCCTGTTTTTACTGTGCGCGTAAAGCCGTTGTAATCAATAAAAAAGGCGATGCCATCAGTGGCTGGGTCGTGACCCAGATCGCCGTTGTAACTGCCGTTGTCGGGATAACCATAGCGCATTGCTTGATTGCGCCCGTTAATCGTGATGTAGGGTCGTGCACCTTGGACAAGCCAATCTTCACCGGGGGAACAGGTGGTGGAGGTTTGGCATTTGGCATAAGCCATTTTGCTTGCACTCTCAATTGCTGCCTTCAGTGCATTGACATTGGCAATCCGTGCATCTTTGCCGAGATCAACAAATTTCGGTAAGGCGGTTGCCGCCAAAATGCCAAGGATCACAATGACCACGACCAGTTCGATCAGGGTGAAGCCAGCGTGTGCTGACGATAGTTTTAATTTATTAAAATCGCTGGAAAATGTATTCATTTGGCAATTTGTGCATATTCACTGGAGTTTTCATCATAAATTGCCCAATTTCCGCTGTCTACGCACGTTACTTATTGCAAAACTTTTTCGATGCAGTTGTTACCCCTTACGATTTACCGCAATGCCCAATTGTTTAAGTTTGCGATACAGGTGGGTGCGTTCGAGGCCCGATTTTGCGGCTGGGCGGCCTTAATTGATCTCTCTGTAAGCATGTTTTGGGGGCAAGTAAGCGAAAGGAATATTTGCTTGCCCCCAATTTAGCCCAAAAACCCAAGAAAACCCGGTATTTTATGTAAAACACATAAAAAATTTTTCAAGAAAAAACCTTGAGAATCAATGGGTTGCGCAAATTGTAAATTACAAAGGAATATTTGATGGAGCGGGCGATGGGAATCGAACCCACGGCTCTAGCTTGGGAAGCTAGGGTATTACCATTATACGACGCCCGCTCTGGAGGGCTTTTTGCCCTGTTGTGCCGCCATGCCGTGTGGGGAGGGCGCATTGTACGCTGAGCGGCGGCGGCTTTCAATCCGGTTTGTCGAGTTTTTTAACGTGGGCTGAGTTGGCGATAGCTGCCGCCAAAGTACAACAACGGTTCTAGCTCAGGATTTTGCGTAAAGGCGGCGACTTGACCGACAAAGATTAAATGATCGCCACCCGGATGTTGCACTTGATTTTCGACCTGAAATTGCGCACAGCAACCCGGTAATAAAGGTGCGCCACCAAGCCCGGCTTCCCAAGCAATGCTGGCAAATTTGTCGTCTTGGCGCGTAGCAAAATGTTGGGAAATCGCTTCTTGCTCCGCCGATAAAATATTGATGGCGTAATGGCTGGCAGCGATAAACGCCGCGCGGTTCGGTGAATGCTTGTCCAAGCTCCACAACACCAAAGGTGGATTCAAAGACACCGAATTAAAGGAATTAATGGTCAGGCCAATTAATTGCCCATCCGGGGCGCAGGCGGTAACGACCGCGATTCCAGTCGCAAAACGACCTAAGGCATCACGAAACTGGCGGGAATTGTCGGCTTGGCTCATGGTAAGACGCAAAGAAAAAAGGGCGTTATTATCCGCCGGACTGAATTTAGGTGTCGAGACAAAATGGCAGTTTTTTCTAGCAAAATCGTGGCATGGCAACGGCAACAGGGGCGGCATAGTTTGCCGTGGCAACAAACGCATGACCCGTACAAAATCTGGTTGTCCGAAATTATGTTGCAGCAAACGCAGGTCAGCACCGTGTTGCCGTATTACCAATGCTTTTTGGCCGATTATCCCAATGTGGTGAGTTTGGCGAACGCGCCCTTAGCCGATGTTTTAGAACGCTGGGCGGGGCTGGGGTATTACGCCCGCGCACGGAATTTGCACCACTGTGCGCAATTGGTCTTACGCGATTTTGCTGGGGTTTTCCCTACGTCCGCTAAGGTATTACACGAGTTACCGGGAATTGGTCGTTCGACCGCCGCCGCAATTGCCGCCTTTTCTGTTGCCGAGCGTGCCGCGATTTTAGATGGCAATGTCAAACGGGTCTTATGTCGCCATTTCGCGATCCGCGACTATCCGGGCAAAGCCCCGGTGGAGCGGCAATTATGGGAGTTAGCCGAGTCGCTGCTACCCGAAAATCCAGCGGATATGGCGGCCTACACCCAAGGTTTGATGGATATGGGCGCGACGTTGTGCAAACGCGGTACACCGGATTGTGGGCGTTGCCCGGTGCAAAGCTCTTGCCTTGCCTTGACGACAGGTGAGCAAGCCGATTTGCCCGTCGCCAAACCGCGCAAAACCTTGCCCGAACGCCACACCCGTTTCGCGCTGATTGTGCATGAAGGAAAAATTCTGCTGGAACGCCGTCCGTTAAGCGGCATTTGGGGCGGCTTACTTGTGCCCCCCGAAGGCGAAGTCACCGACGTTTTACGCCAAATTGGGGCGATGGCGGCTGCCGCCGAAGTTGCCACAGGAATTGCCGCAAAAACGCTGGTTTGCCAACGCATCCCACCGCTACGCCACACCTTCAGCCACTTTCACCTCACCTTAGAGCCAGAACTCTACCAACTCGCCCAGTTGCCTACCGTGCTGATGGAAGCCAAATGGGAATGGCTCCCCCTAAACAACCACACCACCGCTGCCCTCCCTACGCCCATTCGCAAATTATTGGCGGAGGTTTACGAGCTGTACGGGAAAATATAGACCAAATTAGGAAATTGCCAATAGAAGATGATTTATAAGCCTATTGGCAATAAGACCAAAACAAAAAACCCGCACAACTTAACGTTTGTACGGGTTCTTGCTGAATTACTTTATGGTGGGTCGGGCGAGATTCGAACTCGCGACCAACGGATTAAAAGTCCGCTGCTCTACCGACTGAGCTACCGACCCGCCGAAAGAGGCCGCATTATAGGTTAGGGGGTTTAGCCTGTCAAGGGTTAATTTAAAAAGTGTCAGAGCAAAGTAGTAATGTCCGCTTTCGGCAAGGTACAAGTGTCCGCATTGAAGAAATGCGGGGTGCAAGATGGAGCGGAGAGTGATGAGTCAGGAAGAGGTGAAACGCTTGGCGGTGATAGGTCGGGTATCGATGGGGGCAATGGCAAAAACTAGCCAAAGATTTCAAAACAGTAAATTCAGACTTACTTACTTTAAGATGCGCTCCCAGTTTTCTTTTGCCATGTTTGAACCTCTACCATGCCCAAGCCCTCCCTCCCGATTGCTGTTGTCCCCCAATCTGCCAACGCCCTCCACCTGCCGAACTGCAAGGTTTTATCCATCATCCCGCCGATGACGCAGTTGAATGTGCCGTATCCGGCGACGGCGTATTTGACGGGGTTTTTGCGCTCGCGGGGGGTGGTGGCGGTGCAGGAGGATTTGGCCTTGGCCTTGGTCTTGCGCTTGTTTTCGCGCCAAGGCTTGGCAGCGATTAAGCCGATGATTGAGGCCATGCCGCGTAAGCAACGTTCGCCGTTTTTGCAGGGGTTTTTGACGCATTTTGCGCATTATTCACGCACGGTGGAGGCCGCCGTGGCATTTTTGCAGGGGCGTGATCCGAGCTTGGCGCATCGAATTGCCAGCCGCACTTTTTTACCCGAAGGGCCGCGTTTTGATGCTTTAGATGCCTATGTGGATCCGAATGGTGATGATCCCTTGGCGTGGGCGTTTGGAGCCTTGGGGACGCATGACCGGGCGCGGCATTTGGCGACTTTGTATTTAGATGATGTGGCGGATGTGCTGCGCGAGGCGGTTGATCCACGCTTTGAATTTGTGCGTTATGGCGAATCGCTCGCCGCTTCGCAGCCCAGTTTTACCCCCTTAGCCAACGCGCTCGCTGCCCCGCCGACCTTGGTCGATACGGTGCTGGCAGAATTGACCTTGGCGGCAATTGCAAAACATCAGCCGACTTTCCTTATCCTGTCTGCCCCATTCCCCGGTTCGGTATATGGCGGATTTTGCATAGCCAAGACGGTGAAAGCCGCTTATCCCGAAATCAAAATTGCCTTGGGCGGCGGTTTTGTGAATACCGAATTACGCGAACTCGCCGAGCCACGGGTGTTTGATTATGTCGATTACGTGATGCTTGATGATGGCGAAGCCCCTTTATTGGCGGTGCTCAAACATCTTTATCTGGATGCACCGGAAAGCCATTTATGCCGCACCTTTGTGCGCAACGCCGCCGGGGAGGTGGTTTATATCAACGCGCCGCAACCCGATGTACCGTTTGCCGAGGTGGGGACACCGACATGGGACGGTTTGCCTTTAGATCGTTATTTGGCGGTATTGGATATGCTCAATCCGATGCACCGCCTCTGGTCAGAATCGCGCTGGAACAAGCTCACGGTGGCGCATGGGTGTTACTGGAAGAAATGCAGTTTTTGCGACGTGAGTTTGGATTACATCGGGCGGTATGAAGCAGCGCAAGCCAGCGTCTTGGTCGACCGCATTGAGCGCATCATGGATGAAACCGGGCAAACCGGCTTTCACTTTGTTGATGAAGCTGCACCGCCGAAAGTGTTACACGCCCTCGCCGACGAACTGGCAAAACGGCAACTCAGCATCTCATGGTGGGGCAATATCCGGTTTGAAAAATCCTTTACCCCCGACCTGTGCCAAGCCCTCGCCGAAAGTGGCTGCATCGCCGTCTCTGGTGGGTTGGAAGTGGCCTCGGATCGCCTGTTAAAACTGATGCAAAAAGGCGTGTCGGTGGAACAAGTTGCCCGTGTGACGCATAGCTTTAGTGACGCGGGAATTTTGGTACATGCCTATTTAATGTATGGCTTCCCCAGCCAAACAGTGCAAGACACGGTGGATGCCTTGGACTATGTGCGCCAACTGTTTGCCGCTGGCTGCATTCAATCCGGCTTCTTCCACCGCTTTGCTTGCACCGTACATTCGCCTGTTGGCCTCAATCCCGAAGCCTACGGCATCCGCCTGCAAGCCCCGCGTTTTCAAGGCTTTGCCAAAAACGACGTGCGCTTTAGCGACCCCACCAACACCGACCACACCACCCTCGGCCTCGGCCTGACCAAAGCCCTGTACAACTACATGCACGGCATTGGCCTCGATGACGACGTGCGCATCTGGTTCGAAAACCAACACGTCCCCCGCAGCAAAGTCCCCAAACACTTTATTGAACGGGCGTTGATGGGGGGCGGCTGATTTCTTGTTAGCGAAACTTATATCCCGCGTGTTTGAGCAATTCGGCGGTTTCAAAGACGGGGAGACCCATTACGCCGGTGTAGCTGCCGCAGAGATGTTCGACGAACATTCCGGCGCGGCCTTGGATGCCATACGCTCCGGCTTTATCCATTGGCTCGCCGGTTTTAACGTAGGCGGTGATTTCGTCGTCGCTTAAGACACGAAAGCGCACCTCGCTGCTGTTGGTTAAGTAGCTGATGTGTTCGCCATCGCTGGTATTCATGACCAAGGCCACGCCGGTTAAGACTTGGTGCGTGGTGCCAGAGAGGCGGCGTAGCATGGCTTTTGCGTCCTCTTCGTCAACCGGTTTGCCAAAGATTTCACCGTTTAAGCAGACCGTGGTATCAGCTGCGAGAATCGGTTGAGGGGCGAGGTGACGCGCTTGCACTAGGTTTGTCCCAAACATGGCTTTGGCACGGGTGACACGTTCCACATAGGCGTAAGGTTCTTCGTTGACGAAGGGCGTTTCGTCGACTTCGCCTTCATTGCGCCCGCTGGGGATGACTAAGGGATCAAACTTTACGCCAAGCTGCGTTAGCAATTCACGTCGCCGGGGGCTGCGTGAGGCGAGGTAGATACGTTGAATTTCAAGGGGCATTGCAGCAACAGAAGTTAAAGAATTGGCTGTATTCATTCGCGGTGATAAGGGTGATTTTTTAACAGGCTAACGGCGCGATACAGTTGCTCACACAGCAACAAACGCGCCATGCCATGAGGTAAGGTCAGGCTAGACAGGCGAATCATCACATCGGCTTGGTCTTTGAGGCTTTGATCTAAGCCATCTGCACCACCAATTAAAAACGCCGTGTCGCGCCCGTCTTGCATCCATTGTTCTAAACGCTTGGCTAATTTTTGCGTGGTCAAATCCTCGCCGCGTTCATCAAGGGCGACAATGCGCCAAGAAGAACTGCTGCCCGCGCTCATCGCGGCTTGCAAACGTTGTTTTTCGGCGGCTTGTAATTGCTCACGGGTTTTAGAGCCACGGCCTTCGGGTTTGACTTCGACTACGCTCACCGGCAGTTCACGCGGCATGCGCTTGCTATATTCCTGACAGCCGGTGTTAATCCACTCCGGCTGTTTATGCCCAACGGCAAAAATACTCAGTTTCATGCGTAGGTAAGGTATCGCGCCGCTTACGCGGCATTAAGCGGCATCGAGCCACAATTCTTCTAGGTTGTAATAAGCGCGAATCGTGGGTTGCATCACATGAACCACAATATCGCCCAAATCCACCAAGACCCATTCGCCGCTTTCTTCGCCTTCCATCGAAATGACTTCGCCACCCGCTTCACGTACTTTGTCTTGCACATGGCGAGCGAGGGCTTTGACTTGGCGGTTGGAATCACCGCAGGCAATGATGATGCGGTCAAACATTGAGCTTAAACGGCTGGTGTTAATTACGTCGATGTCTTTGGCTTTAATGTCTTCTAAGGCATCAATGGCGATTTTTTGCAGTTGCGAAATATTCATTCTGATTTTCGATAAAGAGAGTGCTGGCGAATATAGTCGAGAACGCTATCTGGGAGCAAATAACGTGCGCTGGCTGCTTGCGCCAAAAGTTTACGAATTTGCGTGGCTGAAATCGCCAGTTGGGTCATGGCAAAACAAGCAATTTTCCCCGCTGGCATGGTTTGTAAGTCACACGGATCAGCCACGAAGCGTTGTTGGTACAAGGCGGCAAGCACCGGCGAAAGGCTGTCTATTTGTACAGGAAAACCGGGGCGATGTGCAATCGCTAAATGCGCTAATTGCAACACCTCTTGCCAACGATGCCACGCTAACAAGCCCGCAAACGCATCCGCGCCCAAAAGCAAGACCAAGGGGCGTGTTGCCCCATGCACTTGGCGCAGCCGTTCTAAGGTCAACACGGTGTAGCTCGGTTGCTGGGCTTCGACTTCGGCGGGATCAAGCACAAAGTGCGGATTACCCGCCGTGGCGAGTTGCACCATGTGTAAACGGTTTTCGGCGGTGACTTGCGGTTGCCCACGATGTGGTGGTTGCCCGGCGGGAATCCAGCAAATTTGCCCCAAACCCAAATGCTCCCGCGCTTCTTCGGCAAGGCGCAAATGCCCAAGATGCACCGGGTCAAACGTCCCGCCAAAAATGCCTAAGGGCGGAGTTGCCTTAACCTTATGCGTCAACATCTTCCCCTGCACTGAACACGTCAACATAGGAAATATAGAAACTGGCAAAGACGCTAGGGGCAAGTAAGAGCAATAGCGGAATCAGCAACAGGCTCAACAGCACTTGCGCCCCTTGTGGCCATAGACCAAGTAAAAAACTCAATGCAAAGACAGGTAGGATAAGGGTAAAGAGCAATAAGGCCAAACCATAGCCAGTAAATGCCCACATATTGCGCCAACTGGCAATCCAGCTAAAAAACAAGGCTTTGCCCACGCCTAGCCCATGCCACGCCGCCAATACCGGGGCATACCACCATGCCATGATCGCCGGAATCATGCCCAAGGTAATAAACCACGCCGCAGGCAAATATGTCCCAGCGGCAATCGCGTTTTCATCCAAGCCTTGTTCACTCATCAAGGCCGCCAAAAAAACGCCGCCATCCACCAACGAAGTCCCTGTTACCACTAACATCGAATAGACCAAATAGGCCACACCAAGGATTAACAAGGTAGGACGGGCTTCACCACGCAGTCCAGAGAACAAGACCAAAGGTAAGGCGACTTTCCCCGCCGCGATCTCCCGACACGCCACCATCATGCCCACCGACAAGGCAGGCATCAGCACCGAAGCCACGACGGGGCCAATCCCCGGCACAAGTTGCAGCGACAGCAAAACAATCCAATACGCAAACGTCAGCATCGCCAACAAAGGCGGGTTTTTGCGATAAAGCTCAAACCCCGCGCGTAACCAGCCCCAACCTGCATTAAAAGTTAAAGTTTTTGCTTGCATTGTTCCTGCCCAAAGTTGAAATCGTTATACAACCATAACACTGCACAGATGAAAGAAAGCTGCCTATTAGTTTGCTGATTCTGCTTGAGTAGCTTGGTATGCGGCGTATAAGGTTTCCAACTTGCCAATATCGCTATCGTCTGACGCAAGTTCTAAGCCATAGGCTTTCGCGGTGGCAAGGTGGAAAACATCGAATTTACGTTTTTCTAAATTGCGAGACATTCCTTTTGCCGCTGAGTCATGTTTGTCAAAACGATACAGATTGGCAGCAAGTTCTGAGACTTGGCGTTGAATATCCAATTCGCCAAAACGATCCAGCACCTGTTGTAAGGCGGCATAACCTTCCTTGCTATGCCACTCAGGATGACGTAAAACTTCATAGCGGATTAGCGGCGTAATCAGTAATTCGTTTACGTCAGGATCAGCTAACAACGATTGAATAGTTTGGCGAGCTTCATTCCTTTTTGCTTGGCTGGTTGTTCCTGCTGCATCAAAGGCGGCAATCAGTAAATTGGTATCCAGTAGCACCTTTTTACTCATGCGCCAGCCCCCCATTCGCTTTCTAAGAATTTGAGTAATGCTTGTTTTGCCGCCATTT
>CAZOBT010000009.1:20241-21313 GCA_964578025.1 uncultured Rhodocyclaceae bacterium
CCAGCCCCCCATTCGCTTTCTAAGAATTTGAGTAATGCTTGTTTTGCCGCCATTTTCTCTTCATCGCTCTGGCTGTCTTGGCGCACTTTGTTGATGTCGACTTCAAAGGCTTCTTGTAAGACATCGGCGAGGACGTGTTTATTGGGAGCGTTAATGGTGTGAGTGCGTACCACGCCGTCTTGGTCTCGTGCGAGGCGATAGGCTTCCCCGGTGTTGAGTTGCGCCAGTACCAAGGGCGAATGCGTGGTAATGACGAAGGTGGTATTGGGGAATAAGCGTTTGAGCAGGGGAATAATCCCCGCTTGCCACGACAGGTGCAGATGGCTTTCGATTTCATCAATCAACACAATCCCGCGTACTTGTTGTAGTTGCTGTTCATTGGTGAAATAGCCATACCCCGACACAATCGCTTGCAGCATTTTCAGGATAGAGGCATAGCCCGTACTCAGTTGCGCCAACTCCCGCTTTTGCCCATCTACCTGCAAACTCACCCGCCCATCGCCAGAAATTTCTAAGAATTTCGGATCAATACGTGAGTCAATTTTGTGCATTAAATCCAAAACGGTATAAAGCTCAATAGCGCGGTTATCTTCGGCTTTTTGAAAAGGTGTGGCGGATTGAGCAATTTTCACAAACCAAGCATTTAGGTTATTCCCCATATTCAAACCACTAAATTGCTCTGGAGTAGCCATGCTGTTCAACACATCACCTAAGTATTTGTCTTGTCGTTGGGCAAATGAGCCGACTAATTCAGGGGTGTATTTTTGAGAGGAGAGCAAGCTGCGGTTTTGCGCACCAAGAAAAACAATAGGCTCATTCGTCAGAAGAGTTGGGAAAAAATCCGGGAGCTGTGCCTTACCAGTCACTAACGCCTTTGGCTTATTGTGTTCATTTTGGCTGGTAACAACCACATCAAAATAAAGTTGATCTGGGTCGAAAACACTTGGGTTATTGCCAGTTTTCTTTTCCCTCACCAATTCATTCGTCAAAAACAACACCTGAAATAAGGCTTCTAGTGTTTTGGTCTTGCCTACGCCGTTCGTGCCAATTAGGGTGTAAACCCGCTGGTTTG
>CAZOBT010000010.1:0-5532 GCA_964578025.1 uncultured Rhodocyclaceae bacterium
CAAACCCAAGGCGGTGAAATCGGCAATTTCGCTGGGGGCAAGCAACTTACGCAAGGCGGCTGTGCCATGTTTTTCCCACATGGCTTGCAAGCGGGCAACACGCACAATGTCCGTGCCAATGCCGTAGATCATGCCACCGCGCTGCGCATTAGGGCTTTCATTTCGCGCACCGCTTCACGCACGCCGACAAACACGGCGCGACTGATGATGGCATGACCAATGTGTAATTCTTTAATTTCGGGTAAAGCCGCAATTGCTTGTACGTTGTAGTAATTCAAGGCATGTCCGGCATTAAAACGCATCCCAGCGGCGCGGATTAACGCCCCGGCTTGGCGCACTTTAGCGAGTTCGGCTTGCACGGCGGGGCTTTCGCTATCACGGCCTTGCGCATAAAAGGCATGGGCGTAAGGGCCGGTATGGATTTCACAGACTTGCACCCCAATACGTGCCGCCGCCGCAATTTGTGCTTCTTCGGCATCAATAAACACGCTGGTCATAATTCCAGCGGCGCGTAAACGCGCAATTACCTCGCGCAAACGGCTTTCTTGCCCCGCCACGTCCAAACCGCCTTCGGTGGTAATTTCATGCCGCCCTTCCGGCACAAGCATCGCCATTTCTGGCTTGATGCGACAGGCAATGTCGACCATTTCATCGGTCGCTGCCATTTCAAAATTCAGCTTAATGTGCACACTATCGCGCAAACGACGCACATCATCATCTTGGATATGGCGGCGATCTTCGCGTAAATGCACGGTAATCCCATCCGCCCCGCCTAAATGCGCTTCGGCGGCTGCCCAAACGGGATCAGGTTCATAGGTACGCCGCGCTTGGCGTAACGTTGCCACATGGTCGATATTGACCCCAAGTTCAATGAAGTTCATAAGTCTTGTAACTCCTTAAAAATCCGCCGTGTTTTCAGTTCGACATCGCCCAAATAATGATTGAGCAAGGCACGCATAAGGTTTTTTGCGGCTTGTTGTGAACGTATATCGGCAAATTGATCGTGGGCTAAATCCAGTAAATGGCTGCCTTGAATAATCAGTGGCGAAACTTGGTGAATTTGGTCTATAGCAACGGGACCATGCTCGATCTCATAGAGATAAAAGCGTTCTGGCTCGATTGGCTCACCATTTCCAGTTTGGTCTAGTAATAAGCCGTAGCCCAGTTCTTGTAACAGGCATTTTTCAAACCACCGCAAATCGGCTTCTGGGACTTTGCCTGTGCCACAACAGGCAAGGCGGTACAGCATTTCGCCATAATGATCGAACAGATTTTCATGCGCATCTTCACGCGGCAAGAGCTGCATAATCAGTTCGTTCATGTAATAGCCGCAAAACAAGGCCGTTCCCGACAGCAGGGGTAAACCACCCTGCCATTCGGCTTTGAGCAAGGTAAAAATTTCGCCCTTGCCACTCCAGTCCAGAATCAGCGGCTGAAACCCAAGCAACAAACCGCGAATCGCCGAACGGGGGCGACGCGCCCCACGAGCAACCAAGGCCACCCGCCCATGTTCACGGGTAAAGGCTTCCACAATCAGACTGGTTTCGCGGTAGGGATAGCTATGTAAAACATAGGCTAGTTGCCCTTCAACCTTGCCCCGAATCATGACCATCGCGAGTTAAGCAGGTAAGTAATTTAGGTTGTTGTGCTATTACGACAGCTTAATAGCCAAGGCTTTTCAGCAAACGCTCATCATCCGTCCACCCGGATTTGACCTTCACCCACACTTCTAAATACACCTTGCCATCAAATAAACGCTCCATGTCTTGCCGGGCTTCGCTGGCAATGCGTTTTAAGGTTTCACCGCCTTTGCCAATCACGATGGCTTTATGCCCTTCACGGTCAACCACAATGGCGGCAAAAATCCGGCGCAGATTGCCTTCGACTTCAAACTTTTCAATTTCCACCGTCGTCGCATAGGGCAACTCTTCACCAAGCAAACGGAAGAGCTTTTCGCGCACATATTCAGCCGCAAGGAAACGCTCACTTTTATCGGTCAGCTCATCCTCAGGGAAGAGCAAGCCCTCATTGGGCAGATATTTACGCGCTTCATTCAACAGCTCATTGAGCTGCTTGCCATTCGCCGCACAGACTGGGACAACTGCCGCAAAGGGATGCGCGGCACTGACTTCGGTGATAAACGGTAATAAGCGGCTTTTATCCTTAATGCGGTCGATTTTGTTAATAGCCAAAATTACCGGACAACCTTCGGGCAATAGGCGCAATACGGCTTTATCTTGGGCATCAAAGCGGCCTGCTTCAATGACAAAAATCACCACATCAACTTCATTTAAGGTTTGCGTTACGCCACGATTCATCGCCCGATTTAAGGCATTCGCAAACTTGGTTTGAAAACCGGGAGTATCGACGAACACATATTGCGCGGTCTCGTTAGTCACAATGCCAGTAATACGGTGGCGGGTAGTTTGCGCTTTGCGTGAAACGATACTGATTTTCGCGCCAACTAAGCGATTCAATAAGGTGGATTTGCCCACATTGGGGCGACCCACAATCGCGACATAACCAGAACGCATTTCATCATTTACAACATCAACAACATCATTCATTTTTCTAAAATCTCCAACGCCCGTTCAGCGGCAATTTGTTCGGCAATCCGCCGACTGGTTCCTGAACCTTCGGTACTGATCCGTAAGGCAGGGATTTCACAGAGCACGTCAAAACGTTGCGCATGGGCTTCGCCTTGGGTGGATTTCAAACTGTATTTCGGTAAACCATGCCGCCGCCCTTGCAGCCATTCTTGCAAACGGGTTTTGGCATCTTTCATACGCTGCCCTGTCGGCAAAGCATCAATTAAGGGTTGAAATAAGGGCGTTAACCATGCTTGTGCCGCAATAAATCCGGCATCTAAAAAAATTGCGCCAATAATCGCTTCAAACGCATCCGCCAAAATCGAAGGGCGTTGATGCCCACCACTGCGCAATTCACCTTGCCCTAATTGCAAAAAATCACCAAGTTTTAATTGCTGGGCTAATTGAAACAGGCTGTCTTCACACACCAATAATGCCCGCAAACGTGATAAATCACCTTCGGGTAACTGCGGAAAATGCGCATACAGTAAATGTGCCACCACACAATTTAAAACACTATCGCCCAAAAACTCTAAACGCTCATTATGTGGTGTGCTATGACTACGATGCGTAAGGGCGGTAAATAAGAAAGAAGGGGCGGTAAAACTCACCCCTAAATGCCTTTGCAGGCGTGTTATATCCATAATTTCTGCTATCAATATCCAGCTGCTGAATGCTTAAAATCAAGAAGCAAGGTGGCATTGGCAAATAAAGGAATTTGTTTTTGATAAGAAAAACTAATTCGCAAGGTTGGACCATCACGGGAGATTGTTAAATCCTTCCCTGCAATTGCAGTCAGGCTATCAATATCGGCATAGCGGTCAAAGGCTTTGACAATTTCCGTTGGTGGTAAATTAACCGAAGTTGTCGCAACCGTCCGAATAATTCGTTTATACGCATAAAATTCAGACACAGCAGGAATAACTTTTAACGCTAACACCGCAGTTAACGTAATTAAAAAGCCCCAAAATAGCAAAGACAATAAACCAATACCCCGTTGCTTTTGATACATCATGATTTCTCCTGACCAATCCTTCTATCAGTCATCAATAAAAACTACCAATACGACCTAGATTATTAAAGTTAAACCAAATAAAAAAGGCTTTGCCGACAATATTTTCTTCTGGTACAAAGCCCCAGAAGCGACTATCCCGACTATTGTCACGGTTGTCACCGACCATAAAATAATGCCCTTCCGGCACAGTACAACTTAAACCGGTATGGGTGTAGGTACAGTTTTCACGATGCGGGAATGGCGTAACGTCCATAATTGCAGCGGGTGCATCGGTATCATTCAGCATCAAATGCGTTTTACCATCAATCGCTTCTTGATATTGTTCGGAATAATATAAACGTTCAGGATGGTGGTAATCTTCAATGCGTGTTACTGGTAAGACTTCACCGTTAATGGTTAAACGTTTATTTTCATAAACGATTTTATCGCCGGGAACGCCAATGACCCGTTTGATGTAATCCAAGCTTGGATTATCTGGGTAACGAAAGACCATCACATCACCACGTTGTGGTTTGCCCACTTCTAATACTTTTGTATTCAAGACGGGCAAACGCACCCCGTAAACGAATTTATTCACCAAAATAAAATCGTTAACAATGAGGGTTGGAATCATTGAGCCAGAAGGAATCTTAAATGGCTCAAATAAAAATGAACGCAGTAAAAAAACAAAAAGTAATACGGGGAAAAAGCCTGCGCCCCATTCCACCCATAAAGGATCAGGCGCGTGGGCTGGACGTTGTTTCGCAAAATAGTATTTATTGGCACACCATAAAATGCCGGTAAATACGACAACGATAAATAAAATCAATGCAAAATTCATTATCTGTCTACCCATCAACCCGTAAAACAGCAAGGAAGGCTTCTTGTGGAATTTCCACTGAGCCAACTTGCTTCATACGTTTTTTACCGGCCTTTTGTTTTTCCAGCAATTTACGCTTACGTGAAATATCGCCACCATAACATTTGGCTAACACGTCTTTACGCAAGGCTTTGACGTTTTCGCGTGCCAAAATATTTGAGCCAATCGCGGCTTGAATTGCCACATCGTACATTTGTCGAGGAATCAATTCACGCATTTTTGCCGCTAATTCCCGCCCACGATATTGTGAGTTGGCGCGGTGTACGATCAAAGATAAGGCATCGACTTTTTCGCTGTTAATCAAAATATCTAATTTAACGACATCGGCGGCGCGATATTCTTTAAAGTCGTAATCTAATGAGGCATAACCCCGCGAACAGGATTTCAATTTATCAAAGAAATCCATCACCACTTCCGCCATTGGCATTTCATATTCGACTTTGACTTGCCGCCCGTGATAGTGCATATCAATCTGACTACCGCGTTTTTGATTACATAAGGTAATCACCGCCCCTAAATAATCTTGGGGTACAAAAATCGTTGCGGTAATAATTGGCTCGCGAATTTCTTCGATTTTTTGTAGCTCAGGTAGCTTGGATGGGTTTTCTACCTGCACGACCGTACCATCGCGCATTACTACTTCATAGACGACGGTGGGTGCGGTGGTAATCAAATCTTGGTCAAATTCGCGCTCCAAACGTTCTTGCACAATTTCCATATGCAACAAACCCAAGAAGCCGCAACGGAAGCCAAAGCCTAAGGCTTGTGATACTTCGGGTTCGTAATGCAAAGAGGCATCGTTCAGTTTGAGCTTTTCTAAGGCTTCGCGCAGCGAATCGTATTGGTTCGCTTCCACTGGATACAAACCAGCAAATACCTGTGGTTTGATTTCCTTAAAACCAGGTAAAGGCGCAGTAGCAGCAGGGTTGACCAAGGTAATGGTGTCGCCAACTTTTGCGGCTTTCAGCTCTTTAATCCCGGCGATAACAAAGCCCACTTCACCGGCTTGCAGCGTTGGGCGTTGCGTTGATTTGGGCGAGAACACGCCAACCTGTTCGCATAAATGCTGT
>CAZOBT010000010.1:5542-20546 GCA_964578025.1 uncultured Rhodocyclaceae bacterium
GTGCGCCAGTGGACATAAACAATAATTTGTCTTTGGGACGAATCGCGCCATCAACCACACGTACCAACATCACCACCCCAACATAGTTATCAAACCATGAGTCGATAATCAGGGCTTTTAAGGGTGCGTCAGGGTTGCCTTTGGGGGGAGGGATACGGGCAACGACGGCCTCTAAAATCTCTTGCACGCCAAGGCCAGTTTTCGCAGAAGCTAACACCGCTTCGCTGGCATCAATGCCGATCACATCTTCAATTTCGCCACGAGCGTTATCTGGGTCAGCCGAAGGTAAGTCGATTTTGTTTAAGACCGGTACAACTTCGACATTTAAATCCAAAGCGGTGTAGCAGTTGGCGACGGTTTGCGCTTCTACGCCTTGTGAAGCGTCAACCACCAATAACGCACCTTCACAGGCGGATAAAGAACGACTGACTTCATAGGAGAAGTCGACGTGTCCGGGGGTGTCGATCAAATTCAGATTGTAAACATTGCCATCTTGGGCTTTGTATTGAAGGGCGGCAGTTTGCGCCTTAATCGTAATACCGCGCTCGCGTTCGATGTCCATCGAATCAAGCACTTGTTCTTCCATCTCGCGATCAGACAAGCCGCCGCATAAATGGATGATGCGGTCAGCTAAGGTGGATTTACCGTGGTCAATATGGGCAATGATGGAGAAATTTCGGATATGCTGCATGTTGTCTAAGAAAGGGAAGAGGCCGTAATTGGCATAAAAAAGGGTGCGCGGAGCACCCTTGAGGATTAGCGATTCGCTCGCGATTTTAACGGAACTCGCCTAAATATTCACGGACATATTGACGAACCTTCGGCGCATCCAAGAAATAGTGACACAGTTCCAACTCACCATGTAGCAAAACTGGGACGAGTTCATCATATTTGGTCTCAAGCTCTGGATAGGCATCCACATCCAAGACCTCTATGCTAATTCCGAATTCATCCACAATTGGTCTTAATGCTTCTTCCATATCATGACAGAGATGACAATAAGTACGACTGAGTAAGGTTAGTTGTAAAGGATCACTCACGTTCTGCCCCACTGGAGTTGTTTGCGCCGTTATTTGAACTATTGACGTTGCCCAGATTATGCAAAGTGATAAAACGTTGTGACTCGCCGCGCCGTACCAACAAAGTCACATTGCTGCCTTTTTCCAGCATCGCCAGCAAACTATCTAACTGCTCGGCAGAGCGAGCTTCGGTCATCACGCTTCGATGGATGATAGCTAGCAAAATATCGCCTGCACGCAAATCCGCACGCGCCGCAATGCCACGTACTTCATCAATCAGCAATCCGCCTTTGATGCCTAAGCCACTTAACTCCTTGCGTTGCTCGCTGCTTAACTCGCTTAACACCAAACCTAAACGATTTGGTTTCGCTGCTTCATTACGGGTCGGTTTACTTGGCTTTTCCTTGCTGGGTTTGTCATCGGGGGTTAAACCAACTACTACGCTTAGCTCACGTAAATGTCCATTGCGCCAAACTTGCAGCGGCACTTGGGTATTTGGAACGGTATTTGCCACAATGCGTGGTAAATCATTGGAGCTAGCAACAGGTTTACCATCAAACTTCATGATGATGTCACCCGGTTCAACCCCTGCTTTATGGGCTGGGCCACCTTTTTCTACCGAATTGACAATTGCGCCACCCGCACGTTCTAAGCCTAAGGAGTCGGCTAAATCCTTGTTAACTTCTTGGATCACCACCCCAATACGACCTCGGCTAACCTTGCCATTGCTGCGCAGTTGCTTCTGAATCTCCATTGCTACATCAATCGGGATGGAGAAGGACAGCCCCATATAGCCACCGTTACGGCTATAGATTTGCGAGTTAATGCCCACGACTTCACCGCGCAAATTAAACAAAGGCCCACCGGAATTGCCGGGGTTAATCGCCACATCGGTTTGAATAAATGGCACATAGTTTTCTTGGGGCAGGGAGCGTCCCTTGGCGGAAACAATTCCAGCCGTGACGGAGCTTTCAAAGCCAAAGGGCGAACCAATGGCGACAACCCATTCGCCAACTTTTAACTGTTCAACATCACCTAAGCGTACCGTGGGGAGGTTTTGTGCCTCAATTTTGATTAAGGCCACATCAGTACGTTTATCCGCCCCAATCGCCTTAGCACGAAATTCGCGCTTATCGCTCAAGCGCACGGTAATCTGATCCGCGCTATCAATCACATGGGCATTAGTCAAAATATAGCCGTCAGCACTGATAATGAAGCCAGAACCCAAGGATTTACTTTCAGACTCATGGGGAATCTGTGGTTGCTGCGGCATTCGTGGCATAAAACGTTTGAAGAATTCAAACATCGGGTCATCTTCGTCAAACGGTAACATTTGCCGTGAATTACGCACTACCTGTGTCGTACTGATATTCACTACTGCCGGAGCTTGTTTTGCTACCAATTCGGTAAAGTCGGGCAAACCATAGACTTGTGCTTGACTAGGCAACGCTACAACAAGTAAGGCTGCCCATAAGACCAGAAAAACGTATCTGACATGTCGCATTGCTGACATCCTTAAAAAATATTACTGACGCGGGACGATATAAGGGCGGAAATCACGTTTCGCAAGATTATCAAGTGGCATTTCTTGCTGCTGTTGCTGCTGTTGGCGCAAATAGAGCCAACTGAGCACCATGCCCAACAATGCACCAAGAATTGCTGCTAACTCTCCTGCAATAGCCTGCCCAAGCATTGCCCCCAGTATCAAGGCCAACAAAGGCAAAACATAAGCTAGGGTGGCACTTTGGCGCACGGCGGCTAAGCCCAAAATAACATGGACTTCACTATCAACGGGCAGTTGCTTGGGGTTAGCGACACGATAGTATTTGGGCTTGCTACAGAAGGCTTGGCTTAAATTTTGCCCACCACAGCCCCCCGTTTCGTGACAACGCCCACAGCCACTTTGCAGGATTTCCACCTCAGCCCATTCACCATCGACCCCACGGACAATACCGGGAGCGGCCGTAAAACGGGGGGGCTGTTGTTCAGGATTGCTCATGTCAATACTCTAATCTTTAATACGAATTTCGCTTCTAATCTGCACTTACCACCGCCGATCGGGGGCAACATCCAATAAAGGGCGCAGCTTGTTCGCCACCGCTTCACGGGCGCGGAAGATACGCGAACGTACTGTGCCAATCGGGCAAGCCATACGTTGGGCAATTTCTTCATACGACAAACCATCAATTTCACGCATCATAATCGCGGTACGTAAATCTTCGGGTAAGGAATCCATCGCCGCATTGACAGTTTGCCCAATTTGCTTCGACATCAACACACTTTCTGGCGTATCAATATCGCGTAACTGGCTAGCTTCTTCAAACCCTTCGGCTTCATCCGCATCAAATTCAGTGGATGTCGGGGCGCGGCGGCCTTGGGACACAAGGTAATTCTTTGCCGTGTTAATGCCAATTCGATACAACCAAGTATAAAACGCACTATCGCCACGGAAGGAATGTAAGGCACGGTAGGCTTTAATAAAGGCTTCTTGTGCGACATCTTCGACTTCTGCCGCATCACGAATATAACGTGACAACAAACGCTCTAATTTGCGCTGATATTTGCTTACCAAGAGGTCGAAGGCTCGGCGTTCACCCTGTTGAGCCCTTTCCACAAGCGCCTGATCTATTTCGCGCTCACTCATACTTGCGGGCTTTCTTTCAAAGTTTGGGGTGTGTATTTTGCCAGTAGAACAAAGGTTGTTGCGTAACTTTTAGTAATCTCCATGATTGCCAAAAGCTATAAAGAATAAGCCAATAAATTAGTCTTACAATCAATTATAAACATGACATAAACCACTGCTCACGCTTGGTGTCGATTGCGTACCTAACCACAAGAAAAAAACACAGACCAAGGCAACTAACATCAGGCGGCGCAATAACTTGGGATGGCGTGCGAAAAACTCACGACATGATGGGCAAGGGGGCAAAGTGAAATTCATATGTTAAACCGACGTACCGCAAAAAATAAAAGACCAAATTAAAAAACGGCTAGATAACGAACTATTACATGCTCAATCTAATATTAGACCAAATAGCTTCTTTACTGGCTCAGAAAACAAACGAGGGCATCCTTGCGGATACCCTCTGGGTCTTGCTCAGAACTAACTAAAGCGGCTTATGCCCCTTCGCGTTGGGCGCGACGGCGGTCATGTTCTTTCAGGTGACGCTTACGCAGACGCAAGGATTTTGGCGTAATTTCCACCAATTCTTCATCGGTAATAAATTCAATCGCGGATTCCAAGGTCAACAAGACGGGGGGTACTAAACGCACCGCTTCATCCGTACCAGAAGCACGCACGTTGGTTAATTGCTTACCCTTAACAGGGTTGACCACCAAGTCGTTATCGCGGCTATGGATACCGATAATCATGCCTTCATACAGTTTTTCACCGGGATTCACAAACATGCGACCACGGTCTTGCAGTTTCCACAAAGCATAGGCGACAGCTTCGCCATCTTCTTGGGAAATCAACACACCGTTACGCCGTTCGGCAACTTGGCCTTCTTTAGCGGGGGCGTATTCGTCAAAAACGTGACTCATCAAGCCTGTACCACGGGTCAAGTTCATGAATTCGCCTTGGAAACCGATCAAGCCACGCGCTGGGATACGGTATTCGATCCGTACACGCCCACGACCATCCGGCACCATGTCTTGCATATCGCCCTTACGCAAACCCAAGGATTCCATCACCGCGCCTTGGTGTTGTTCTTCCACGTCAACGGTGAGCATTTCGTAAGGCTCATACACTACGTCGTTAATGGTTTTGGTCACGACACGGGGGCGACCGACTGCCATTTCGTAGCCTTCGCGGCGCATGTTTTCTAACAAAATGGACAAGTGCAATTCACCACGCCCACACACGTCAAACACGTCACCGCTGGGAGTGTCATCAACGCGCAAGGCCATGTCGGTCAGCAATTCTTTATGCAGACGCTCACGGATTTGGCGGCTGGTGACGAATTTACCTTCTGTCCCGGCGAGTGGGCTGGTGTTAACCATAAACTGCATCGACAAAGTAGGTTCGTCGATTTTGAGCAAAGGCAGAGCTTCGGGATTGTCTGGATCGGTCAAGGTCGCGCCCAGCACCAAATCTTCCACACCGGTAATTTGTACGATGTCACCAGCATGACCTTCGTCCAATTCGACTTTGCTCAAGCCTTTGTAACCAAACACTTGACCAATTTTGGCTTTAACGGGGGTGCGATCATGGGCGGCAGCTTCTTCTTCCGTGCCAAACATCACCATGACTTGTTGCCCAGTTTTGACCTTACCGCGACGGATACGCCCAATCCCAATCCGCCCAACGTAGCTGCTGTAATCCAGTGCGGAAATTTGGAATTGCAAGGGAGCATCAATATCCGCATCGGGGGCGGGAACGTGTTTGAGAATGGTGTCAAACAAGGCGCGCATGTCTTCACGCGGTGCATCTAATTCCAATGCCGCCCAACCATTCAAACCAGACGCGTAAACAATGGGGAAATCCATTTGTTCATCGCTCGCCCCTAATTTGTCAAACAAATCAAAGGTCAAGTTAACCGCGTTATCGGCATCAGCCCCATCACGGTCAACTTTGTTAACCACAACGATAGGACGCAAACCTAAGCCCAACGCTTTTTTGGTCACGAAACGGGTTTGTGGCATGGGGCCTTCAACGGCATCCACCAGCAACAACACACCATCAACCATCCCTAACACCCGCTCAACTTCGCCGCCAAAGTCCGCGTGTCCGGGGGTATCAACGATATTGATGTGAATGCCTTCGTAATCAACGGAGGTGTTTTTCGCCAGAATGGTAATCCCACGTTCTTTTTCAAGATCGTTGGAATCCATAACCCGTTCCGCAACCTGTTGGTTTTCGCGGAAAGTACCGGATTGGCGTAAGAGTTGGTCAACAAGGGTAGTTTTACCGTGGTCAACGTGAGCAATGATGGCGATATTACGAATAGGGCGAGCAGACATCGGAGGAAGAGAGCTGGAGAGCTGAAATTAAGAAAGGCGCGATTCTAACATTCTCTGTTGCAGTGCAGCAGTGTAATCGCTTGTTTGTACGGAAAATTTACGCGACTCCTGGTGGATAGCTCGCACCAAGCAGCAACATACGGCGGTTTACTCTAAAGGCTCGTTTTCGGTGGATGGACAACGTTTAGCCAGTTTGCGTTGCAGGGTACGACGGTGCATTTTTAAGGCGCGAGCCGTGGCAGAAATATTGCCGTTATGCTCAGACAAGGTACGTTGAATATATTCCCACTCTAAATGTTTCACACTCATTTGCTCAGATAACTCAGTTTCTTCGACCGCGACAGTATCGGGCTGGCCCTGCATCGCATTGATAATGTCTGAGGTAGTCGCGG
Organism: uncultured Rhodocyclaceae bacterium; assembly: GCA_964578025.1. Lineage (GTDB taxonomy): Bacteria > Pseudomonadota > Gammaproteobacteria > Burkholderiales > Rhodocyclaceae > CAZOBT01. Next base: position 11,916 of record CAZOBT010000010.1, read on the forward strand.
GCTTGGGTAAATAATTAAATGCCCCTAAATGAATTGCCGAAACCGTCGTTTGAATACTGGCATAGCCAGTAAAAATAATAATTTTACTGTGTTGGCTAAGTGTGCGCAGCGGCTGAATTAAATTTAACCCAGATTTACCCTGCAAATTTAAATCCAGCAAAATATAATCCGGCTGTAGCTCTTCGCACAAGAGCAAACCCATTTCTGGTGTATTCGCCACTTTTACAAAAAACCCGCGACGGCTCATTGAGCGATAAATCACACTGCAATAACTTTCATCATCATCAATGACTAATAGTTTTCCTTCTTGCTGAGTTAACTGACTCTGTTTCATGACTAATTGATCACTTAATGAATTTAATGCTTAGACAGTGACTGGCAACATAATTTCTGCCTTAGTGCCATGATTAGGGATACAACGTAATACTAATGTCCCCTCTAATTGCTCAATCGCCGTTTTACTAATCATCAGGCCAATTCCCATCCCTTTTTTTGAAGGATGGGGAATACTTTTATTAAAATCATCTAATGCGTCTTGACTAATTCCACAACCATCATCTTGTAGTGCAATAAAAATAGCATTATGTTGTGTTTTTACCTCAAAAGTAATTTCTGTCGCACCAGCCTGCATCGCGTTATCGAGCAAGTTATTGATCGCATGTTCCAAAGTAGCGGGAAAGGTTTTTTGCAATAATTCCAAGGAATTTTCTAGGTGTAGGCGCAAGGTAATTGTAGGGTGCAGATTTTGCCAATCTTGGGCGACATGCCGGAAATAGTCACTTGTGCTTAATCTGCTATTGCCGATACCTGTTTGCGCTCGATGCGACAGACGATTTAAACTTTGGCGGCAAGTTTCTATTTGTTTTTGCATCAGAATTAAATCATCCTGATATAACAAAGGGAATGATGGATCATCAATTAACTCTTCAACCAACATTGCCAATGTTGTTAATGGTGTCCCCATTTCATGCGCAGTACCAGCGGCTAATGTCCCAAATGAAACCAACCAATCTTGGCGTAAATTTTTTTCTCTGGCTTGGGCTAATGCAATATCGCGTTCATGTAATGCCGCGCTAATTTTTCGGATAAACCAAATTGAAATCACGGCTGAAACGGTAAATACCAGCCACATACCCAAAAGATGTAAATAACTGGCATGTTGTGGATCGTTAATCTTTAGTGGTACATAAAATCGCCAAAGAAACGAATAAAGGGAAATAGCAATTAACCCAACCAACCACGCTTGATACGCGCTTAAAGCAATCGCACCAAAGGCAATGATTGGCAAAAAAACTGAAATTAACGGGTTAGTTGCCCCACCCGATAAATAAATAAAGCCTGTCCAACTAAAAAGATCAAAAATCAATTGGCTACAGGGAGCAAGCGCGGCGATTTCTCTTGTTGTATCGTGATAAACATAAACGGCAATTGCCAAACAAATATTGATGCTGGCAATAATCACCGCAAATGCCAAGAGCTTTGGCATTAACTCATGTGTCCCAAGGATTTGTGGGCTAATTAAAGCCGCCGCCAACATTGCACCAACCGACAACCAGCGCAAATTGATGAGCTTGGTTTGTGTAACTTGCGTGAGGGAGTTAATCACAAGCGGAAAAATACTTGGAATCTAATGTACTTTTACTCATGCGCCCAGTGACAAAATGCCGCACCCTAGCCAACACCGCCGTGCCAACATTTTGTCCTACCAATAGGAGATTACTCGCTACGGCGCGGGGGCGGAGTCCCTTTGCTGACGCGGGGGGCTTTCGGGAGTTTGTAACGTTTAAAGACTTGGCGCACATCAACTTCGGCACGTTCGAGGGTGCACATGGTGGGATCGTCGTCATGCAAGGTGAAAAAATCATCGGCTTGCGCCCGCATCACCATTTGAATCGCTGCATCGTCCTGCATCGTATAAATCTCAGTCAGTAAGGTGGCGATTTCATCGAGATATTGTTCATAAGTCAGATGCGCGGGTTGTGGGGTTTTCTTGGCCATACGGGAGTGGGCTTTCTGTGTTAAACGTTATTCAATGTCAATGTTGCCCCATCACTCCATGCGCAGTTCTTGCATGATCGTAGTGGAGATTTCTTCAATGGATTTGCTGGAGGAATCCAGCCAGCGAATGCCTTCACGGCGCATCATTTTTTCCGCCTCGCGGATTTCATGGCGACAGTTTTCTAACGAGGCATAACGGCTATTTGGGCGACGTTCTTCGCGGATTTGGTTTAATCGTTCCGCTTGAATGGTTAAACCAAATAATTTGCTGCGATGTTTATCCAAGCTACCAGGCAATTTGCCGCGCTCAAAATCTTCGGGGATTAAAGGGAAATTGGCGGCGCGAATGCCAAATTGCATGGCTAAATACAGCGAAGTCGGTGTTTTGCCACAGCGCGACACCCCAACTAAGACGACATCGGCTTCTTCTAAATCACGGTCGGTAATTCCGTCATCATGTGCCAGCGTGTAGTTAATCGCTTCAATGCGCTTTTTGTAATCGGAGCTGTCAATCGTGCCATGTGAACGCCCCATCGTATGTGAGGATTTAATGCCTAATTCTTCCTCCAGCGGCGCAAGGAAGCTTTCAAAATACGATAAGCAAAACGCATCTGCCCCATGCACAATCGCGGCAATTTCGGGGTTAATCAGTGTCGAAAAAACAATCGAACGAATGCCATTGGCTTCCGAGGTTTCGTTAATGCGTAACACCGCTGCCTCGGCCTTTTCTACCGTATTCACAAAGGGCAAACGAATCGGGCGAAATTCGGCGGCTTCAAATTGGGTTAACAAACTATGGGCAAGGGCTTCAACCGTAATCCCCGTCCCATCCGAAACAAAAAATACAGTGCGTTTAACAGGCAACATAGACATAAAAATGAAAAGTGATAAGTTATAGACCAACTTGTTTTTCGCGCTGGAGATGAGCGCGGACAAAGGGAAAGACAATTAAGACCAAAATTGCCGTGATGAGTAATAAAGGCCAATACACTGGGCGATTCCAAGCTTCGCGTTGGGCTTGGCGTTGTGCAACATCAAGGCGTTGGTATTTCAGGGTGTTATTGCCGACCTCGCTCGGTTTGCGGTTTTTGAGCCACGCATGGGTGAGCACATAGCTCTTGGGGTGGAAGCCAAAGACCCACGGGCTGTCATGTTGCAAAAGCTGGTTCATCTCGCGCACCAACTGCAACCGCTCTGGCGTGTTTTCCATGTCTTTCATGCGCAAAAATAAACGATCAAAGGCCGGATTAGCGTAGTTCGCTACGTTTTCCCCGCCTTTGCCCACTTTCGCCTCGTTACTATCTAATAAGAAAAAGAAGTTTTCGGGGTCAGGGTAATCGGCATTCCAACCCATATAAAACATTTGTGCCGCGCCTTTACGTAGTTTGTCTTGCAGGCGGTTGTGATCGGTACCGCGTACCACGAGCTGAATATCAATTTTTTGAAATTGCCGAGTGAGCCAATCCATGCGTGATTTTTCTGCCGCCCCACCTGCCGTATCAATATATAAAACTAATGGTTCGCCTGTTGTGGCATTGCGTCCATGGGGATAGCCTGCTTCGGCAAGCAAACGCTTGGCCTCGGTAATACTTTTACGGTGCGGTGCGCCATCCACCCAGTCATAGACCACCGTGTTTACGCCCGCTTCACCCGCTTCATAACCAAAAAGCCCCGGTGGAATCGGGCTTTGTGCCGGAATGCCACGCCCGTTGGCAAAAATCGAAATGTATTCCTCTTGGTCAATCGCAATCGAAATGGCTTGGCGCAACCGCCGTGCTTTTTCATCAAGCCCCCCAACCACCGGATCAAGCATATTAAAGCCGAGGTACACCGTGCTGGACTTCACCGAGGTCAGCAGTTGAATCCCACGCGCCTGCATGGTCTCGCTTAACCCAACGCCACCATCAATATTGATTTTTACCGCTTGGTCAAAGCTATCCGAGGTAATCCCAGAGGCATCGTAATAGCCTTGCAAAAACTTATTCCAATACGGAATTGATTCTTTTTCACGGGTGAAAATGGCTTGCTCAATAAAGGGTAGGGCTTTGCCGCAATCGGCTAACAAGCCTTTGGCTGCATCCTCGGCTTCCCCTTCACATGGGTAGCTTTCGCCATGAAAATTTGGATTACGCGCCAACACCATACGCAAATTCGGATTATTTTCGATCAGTTGATACGCTCCCGTACCGACAGGCCACCAATCCAAAGTCAAATTCCGTGCCTTCATCCCCGGCTGACTAAAGAAACGCTCGGCCTCATAGGGAATTGGGGCAAAGAAAGGCATGGCTAACCAGTATAAAAATTGCGGGTATTTGCCTTTGACACGAATCCGCCAACGGTAGTTATCGACTTTCTCGACCCCCGCCAGCGGGTAAGTACGTAAATCCAGCCATTGTTCAGGTTTGGTTTGCTTGGCTTGTGCCTTGCTCACTTGGTTTAACGTTGCCCCCAACTCTTTTAAACCAACAATGCGTTCCGCCATGAGGCCAAAAATTGGCGAATGGACATGCGGTAAGGCCAAGCGTTTGATTTGATAGATGTAATCATCAGCGACTAATTCCCGGCTACCCGCTTCAGGAAAATCTGCGACGCTGTATTTGTCGGCTAACCATGCCGGGGGATTGCCATCTTGGCTAGGGGGATACACCGCCTCGCCGCTGGCGGTTTGTGCAAAGGCCGGGTGGGGCTGATAACGAATACCGGGTTTGAGTTGCAATTCATACACCGTCTCTGCCACGCCCCCCCCTGATTTGGTCTCATGCCCTTGCGCATCAAGATAGCGCACGCTGGGCATGGCAACTAGGGTATTTGGGATCAGTTGGTATGGACGCTGTAGGTAATGATATTGCAAGGGCGGTTCATAAATTTGCCCAGTAAATACCGCCTCATCCTCGCTATACGAGCTGGCAGGATCAAGGTGTTTTGGACGTTCCACAAACGCCGAATACAGATGATTTGCCCCACGTTGCTCATGCGGATAAGGATCATTCCAAATCTCGCCACAGCCACTCAAACTGAGGCTGCAAACAAGGCCAAACACAAACGTAATTCCAAAACGGGAAAGTAAATTAGCAGCAAACATAGCTTGGCATGAAGGCAAATGAGGGCAAAGGAACAACGTGAAGAATCGAACGAAGCCGCCATGATAACGGTTCGTGCCAATTTTTATCCCTAATCGACGTAGGGGATCGCTGCGGTGCAGCAGTTAAGTAGCTGTTTTCCGTTATAATCCGCCAAGAATTTCCTGACTGGGAGTAACATTATGGGTTTTCTCGCAAATAAAAAAATCTTGATTACGGGCGTGCTTTCCAAGCACTCCATCGCCTACGGCATTGCTAAAGCATGTCATCGTGAAGGTGCAGAATTGGCTTTCACTTACCAAAATGAGCGTTTTGCAGACCGGGTACGGAAATTCGCCAATGAATTTGGCAGTGATTTACTGTATCCCTTAGATGTCGCCAGCGATGATGACATCACCAATTTGTTTGTTGAACTGGGCAAACAATGGGACGGCTTAGATGGCTTGGTGCACTCCATCGCTTTCGCCCCTTCCGATTCGATTGAAGGCGATTTCTTAGATGGCATGAGCCGCGAATCTTTCCGCATCGCGCATGAAATCTCGTCTTACAGCTACCCCGCGCTGGCAAAAGCTGCCCGCCCGATGATGTTAGGACGTAAAGCCTCTTTGTTGGCCTTGTCCTACCTTGGCGCAGAACGCACCATGCCTAACTACAACACTATGGGTGTGGCAAAGGCGAGCTTAGAAGCTGCCACGCGCTACTTGGCATTCTGCCTTGGCCCACAAGGGATTCGCGCCAATGCAATTTCGGCTGGCCCAATCAAAACCTTAGCCGCTTCTGGCATTGGTAACTTTGGCAAATTGCTGTCTTACAACTCACACCACGCGCCCTTACGCCGCAATGTGACGATTGAAGAAGTGGGCAACGCCGCCGCTTTCATGTTATCTGATCTTGCCAGTGGGATTACCGCTGAAGTGATGTATGTCGATGGTGGGATGCACTCTGTCGCCTTAGGCAACTCTGATCCTTTGCCTGCCTAAATACGATCGCTATGCCACCTGCCCGGCTTGGGCAGTGTGTAGCGTATTGCCTTACTGATGGGCTGGGTTCTGTCAAAAACGGAATCCAGCCCATTGTTTTAGGGCAGAACGATTGGGCATTTATCCCAAAATTTGCCTTCGTCCGCCTCAAAGATAGACCAAATAAAAATATTGCCTGTAATACTTGTTGAACATGATTTGTTCAACAATAGACCAAATAGAAAGCCCGTGTATGTCCTCTTCCCGTCTGATCTTTGGCTTTCATGCCATTACCTCCAAACTCCGCCATGACCCGGAAGCGGTCAAAGAAATCTTGCTGGATGCCGGGCGGCATGATGCACGGGCGAAGAATCTGTTACAACATGCTGAATTACAAGGTATTCGTGTCGTTGCTACCGAAGGTAAACGCTTAGATGCGATGTTGCCCGGCGCACAACATCAAGGTGTCATCGCACGGGTTGAAGGTGGGCGGCGTGAATTTAAAATTGATGATGTCTTAGACGCGCTGGATGACGAACCACCGTTCTTACTGGTGTTAGATGGCGTAACCGACCCCCGCAATTTAGGCGCGTGTTTGCGCGTTGCCGATGCGGTAGGCGCACACGCCGTGATCGCCCCGAAAGACCGCGCCGCAGGGTTGACCGATGTCGCCTTAAAAACCGCCAGTGGGGCGGGCGAAAGTGTGCCGTATTGCATGGTAACGAACCTTGCCCGCACCCTGCGCGAACTCAAAGAACGCGATATTTGGGTCATTGGTACGTCTGACCAAGCGACTGAGAATGTATACAGTGCGACCTGGCCGCAAGCCACCGCTTGGGTCTTAGGGGCAGAAGGCGAAGGGATGCGCCGCCTGACCCGTGAAACCTGCGATGCCTTAGTCAGTATTCCGATGTTTGGTAGCGTCGAAAGCCTGAACGTTTCCGTCGCTGCAGGCGTGTGTTTATACGAAGCCAAACGGCGCATGTTGTAAGCGCGAGAATAAACAACGTAAACCAAAAAAATAACAAATAAATCAAATAAATATTAAGGAAAACAATGGCAACTGCACAAAACGCCAAGTTAAACCAAGCCGAAATTGTTCCGATTGACTTTCATGGGCAAGCCGCCTTACGCCTCCGCCTACGCAATGGGGCGACGGCGGTCGTTAGCTTACTCGGTGGGCAAGTGCTGTCATGGCAGCCCCCAAGCGGCAAAGAATGGTTATTTTTAAGTACCGCCGCCGATTTTTCAGGCGCAACACCAATTCGGGGCGGGGTGCCCGTTTGCTTCCCGCAATTTGCCAATTATGGCGATTTGCCCAAACATGGCTTGTTACGCACCCGCCATTGGGAAGTGCGTAGCCAACGTTGTGGCAAAGATTTTGCGATGCTGGTTTTGGGTATTGAAAGTGATGACGATAGCCTGAATTACTGGCCGTATCCCTTTAATGTTGAAGTCTCAATTGGCCTAGAAGCTGGGCGTTTAGACATTGAATTAGAGGTCAACAACACGGGCGAAGAAGCTTTTAGCTTTAGCACAGCCTTACATACCTATTTGCGCGTTGCCGAAGCCGAAGAAGCCGCCGTGCAAGGCTTGCAAAACTTGGCCTATGTCGACCGCCTGGCTGCGGATACCCTCAATTTAGAACGCGCAACCCTAGTACAAATCGACGACGAAGTTGACCGCATCTACCAAAAACCCCCGCAAACTTTATTGGTGCATGATTCCGGGCGTGATTTGGCGGTGCGCTTAGAAAACTTTGCCGATGTCGTGTTGTGGAATCCGTGGGAAGACAAATGTGCGGAACTGCCCGACATGACGGCAAAAGATTTCCGCCGTATGTTATGCCTTGAACCCGCCAATATCACCACGCCGATTACGCTACCCGCTGGGGAAAGCTGGTGGGGGCGGCAAACTTTGGCGGATGTAGCGTATTCCGATGATTAAACCAATTTAAGACAGTTAGCGACCTTATCCAGCGATAACACGGGAGCATCTATGCCCAACCCAGCCATTTCAGCCGTTGATTTATTGTTGCCGGAAAATAAGATTGCGGCGACCTTTGCCAGCATTGACCACGACAGCAATAAATATATTGTGATTCGTGATTTCGATCATGTGAAGGTCGAAAAGGGCTTGAGCCTAGATAACACCATTTTTTATCGCAAAACATTTAAAGGCAGTTTTAGCGACTGGTCAGAGCGTGAAAATCAATTTTTATTGTATTTCCGTAGCCAACATGTGCCACATGTGGTGGATTTACGCCGGGTGGAAAATATTGCACCGGGTAAGATTGGGCGTGTTGAAACCTTTGATGCCGGATTAACCATTGACGAATGGGCGCGTTATATTTCGCCCCGTTACGCCAATGGTTTAGTGTTGCCCCATCCCTTTTTACGCGGTGAAAATGCCTTACGTTTATTGCAGGGATGTCTACTTGCTTTATTCAGCATTCACCGTTTAGGAATTTTGCATTGTGATATTAAAGGCGACAATATTTGTTTACCCTTCACCCCCAAACCATTTTCGCCCGATACGCCGATTTCCCCTGATTTTGCCGGGATTCGCCTCATTGATTTTTCATTTTCGCTCGG
>CAZOBT010000011.1:0-13813 GCA_964578025.1 uncultured Rhodocyclaceae bacterium
AGCCATCAATCAGGGCATAAAAAATTGAAAAACGCTGCTCATCCCAATTTTTTAAAAATGCACTATAGGGAAATTCATGTAGACCAATACGTTGATAGGTCACAGGTGTCGCTGACTGCGTTGCAGAGGAATTGTTGACGGTTGTCATGTCTTTTTCTGCCGTATGACCAGTAACGGGCAGCAGGCTAATGCTGCTGAGCAATAGGGAGCAAAAAATGCGGGAGAGAGTTTTTGGTGTAGGCATGATTTGAGTTAGCAAATAAAGAGGGTGAAAAAGTCGCAATTAGCGGGTTCGGTCAAGGCTTAACGTTTGAATCGCACTTTCGAAACGCGAAATCCAGCCGGTCTTGTCTAGAGCTAACGCGCCACTATTTTGTAAGTTACGCAAAATACCGAGGCCGCGTTGTAGATAGCCGCGTTGCGTTGCTTCATTCAAACCAAAGGGCAGCTTCCCTAATTTCCAACACGAAACAACAAGCTCTGTTTGCCAGTCGTAATTTTTGGGATTTGCCGTGACAAGGCGTTCGCGTAATACCACACTCCCTTGGTAAAAATTCAACGCGCCCTGTACGTTTTCTTGGAGTAACAAAGCATTACCTACACGATCATATGCTACGGCTAAATCACGCTGTAACTCACGATTGCTTTCATCTTCGGCAAACAACTTTTCACGGATACGTGTGCCAAGCTCATAGTTTTTACTGGCAGCATGTACATCATTGATCCGCATTTGTGCATCACCAATATTGATGTAATTTAAGGCTAGAGCACGTTGCCACTGCATGACTTTGGGATTGGCGGCAGCAAGTTTTTGTACAAGCTGTAATGCGGCTTGATAGCTTTTAATTGCTGCTGCCACATCGTTTTGACCAAGTTGAATATCTGCCATACGCCCATAACTTAAAGCTAAATCACGCTTCCATTCCCAGCTCCGGTTATCACGATGCAAAATCCGCTCTAATGCTGTGGCAAGGGCTTGATAATTCATAAGGGCTTGGGGGTTATTGCCATCAAGCAATTCAATTTCCGCCGCTAAGAAATTGGCCATTGCTTCGGTATATAAGGATGGATCACTTTGTGTTTGCCAATGTAAATCAATCTTTGGCATTTCTTCTGCATGAACAACAGAAACACTGGGTAAGGCAAACCATAAACTAAGCAAAAGCGCGATCTTTTTCATTTTCCTAGCACCTAGTACTAAACCTAAACTTAGACACTAAAACTCATCCGAGTTTAATGTGTATTTATTTAGTATCAACCTTTGATTTCAGGACTGTTTACAGTCGAGGGGGCAAGTAAAACACGAATATTGAGTAATGCCAAAAACAAGAAGGTCAGTACAGACCAATTCGCAAGCGATAAACCGAGAAATACCCATTCTTTACTGGTACAAAATCCTGTGGCTAAAAAGAAAGCGGGGTAATGCATCCCCAGAAAATCAACGAGACGTTCAATAAGATTTGGGTCGGTATAACTGCATTCATTGACTAATTCAGGGTAAAGCTGCATCCATGTTTGATAGACGGCAGTACCAAACCCCGTACCCGCTAATAACAGGCCAAGCCCTGCAAAGGTACGACGTAAAACAAAATAGGCAGGAATCGCTACTATGCCGATTAGAAGGTAAAGTAGGCGTTGGAAAATACACAAGGGACAAGGGCTGAGGCGTAATAAATCAGTCAATACGACACTCGCAATGACCACCCCAAACGCCACCACCATAATTCCAATTAGGCCAAAGTGGTTACTAGGTAAGGCATTCCATAGCTTTTTCATCGCAAAATTACTCCAAGTATTTTGATGCGTTTTAGCGCATTATTGCTTTTACACAAGAAAGGGGAAGTTTACACTCTTGCCCCTCATCTATTCGCCCTTGCCTCTGGAGAACACAGAAAAAATGAAGGCTCATATTCTATTAGTTGAAGATGATGAACGCTTAGCCGAGCTGACCGCTGAATATTTACGCAAAAATGACCTCACGGTAGACATTGAAGGTAATGGGCATGTAGCAGAAGCTCGTATCCTGAACGAGAAACCTGATTTGGTCGTGTTAGACATCATGTTGCCGGGGAAAGACGGTCTCGAAATTTGTCGTAATGTGCGCCCGCAATATTCAGGAGTGATCCTGTTTCTAACTGCCCGTGATGAGGATTTTGACCAGATTTTGGGTTTAGAGTTGGGGGCAGATGACTATATTTCTAAACCGGTACAGCCACGGGTGTTATTAGCACGCATTAAAGCGTTACTGCGCCGGATGCCTAGCGCGGCAAGTGCGAGTACGTCAGAAGCTGTCTATGTCGGGCAAGAACGTAAGAGCTTACAGTTTGGGCAATTTAGCATTAGCCAAACAACCCGTACTGCCCTGCTTAACCAAGAGCAAATTGATCTAACTACCGCTGAGTTTGATTTGTTGTGGCTGTTGGCTCGCCATGCTGGCACGGTGTTATCCCGTGATGATTTATTGCAAGAGTTGCGTGGGATTGGCTTTGATGGCATTGACCGTTCAATTGATGCGCGGATTTCCCGTTTGCGTAAAAAAATTGGGGATGATCCAGAAAATCCAACTCGGATTAAAACGGTTCGCGGCAAAGGTTATTTGTTTAGTCAAACCGATTGGAATTAGGCGATTTAGGGCAGCTTGGATTTTGTTGAAAGTCATTCATGAAACGTTGGACAAATCGGCGGTACAGCCTCTCACGCTTATTCCTAAACTTCTATTTACTTGCGTTACTGGTATTTGGTGGTATTACCTTTTTTGCGGATGTGGTGATTTCCTCGTCGGTCAAAGGCATTACTGACGATTACACCCGCCGTTTTATGCGTGGCACAATTTTGCTGATTGAAGAGGATTTAGCACGTTACCCCGAAAGTGATTGGCAAAAACGAATTAAAGAGCTGGATGAAAAATTTTCGTACCACATCGAGCTTACGCCTCGTCGTGACTTGCCTTTGGGTGAGATGGAGCATAGTCGTTTAGAGCAAGGGGAAATGGTAGTGGTACATGATGGAGAGGTCATGTATCACGCCTTCAATCATGGACAGCTTGTGTTAGTGGTTGGCCCATTGTCACCTGACCGAAATCAAGAAGAGTTGCAGCGCAAGGGTATTCCTTTGGAATTGCGTATTCAACTTTTAACTTGGGGAGTTGTTGGTTTATTACTGGCGGTGGTGTTGTGGTTCGGCCTACGTCCAGTGTGGCGGGATTTGGAGTCATTACGGCAAACCGCACGCGCCTTTGGTGATGGTCAATTAGATGCCCGTACCCGCGAAATTCGGAGTCAATTATTTACCCCGTTGGCAGAAACCTTAGATGGCATGGCAGAACGGATTCAACAACTGATTGCCACGCACAAAGAGTTATCCAGTGCAATTTCGCATGAGCTGCGCACCCCAATTGCACGGATGCGCTTTGCCTTAGAAATGCTGGAAGATGCCGAAGATTTAGCCGAACGGCAACGCTTGAGCACCATGATGGCGGGTGATTTAGATGAGCTGGATAACTTGATAGATACCAGTTTGACTTATGCGCGTTTCGAACGAGAAATGCCCGCCCTGCATCTACAAAACGTAAACATTACTGAATGGTTAGAGGATGAGGTCGATAACCTGCGCCCCTTGGGGCGGCATTTGGCAATTAGTACAGATTTCTCGGCGATACCGATGACACAGATAGTCGCTCTTGACCCACGAGTCATGAATCATGCTGTGCGTAATTTGCTGCGTAATGCGATTAAATATGCCAGTAAAGAAATTCAAATTTCTGCGTATCTAGAAAGCCAAGCCAATCAAGCCACGAACCTTGTGCTGAATGTTGATGATGATGGTATTGGTGTGCCAGAAAACGAACGCGAGCGGATTTTTAGTGCGTTTACTCGTTTGGATCGCTCTCGAGATCGGGCAACTGGGGGCTATGGGCTTGGCCTAGCAATTACACGTCGTGCAGTCGAATTGCATGGCGGCAAAGCTAGCGTCAGTGCATCACCCTTGGGCGGTGCGCGGTTTACGTTGTGTTGGGAGATTTAGTGGCGTTTTACTGTTACTTAATGTCACATAACTTCACTGCGAATTACAAATTAGTCACGCACATCCAACAGATTCAGTAGTTTTCTCGTTTTAGAATGGCAACCATCGTAAGGCAATGCACTAAAAGATTTTTATGCACCTACGATGTTGTTAGTTTGAGTGATGAGATGGAGGATAAAAAAGATGGATACCGTAATTCGTGATCAGTTTTTAGCAGTTTCCCGCGCTTACTTATTCGGCTGCGAAGTAATGTGCGCCCGTTAAACGTGTAAAGACGAGTTAAGCAAATTAAGAGATTTGGTAATTGACTCGTCATTGTAGCCCCCGGTTTTTTATTGTAATTTTGTGTTATCGATTTTCCGATAGTGTTTGACCCTCCTTTTGCCCATCCCCCCCCGATGGGCATTTTTTTTGTCCAACGCTCAAGCATTGCCAAGAATAAACAGCAATAAAAAAACATGCAGGATTCGCACCCTGCATGTTTCTTATTAACCGCTTTATATACAAAAATACAAAAACGAAAGCGGGCAATTAGTCCTTCTTACGGAACTCGTCGTGGCAACCTTTACAAGTTTCGCTGACTTTACCGAGTTGAGCTTTGATTGCAGCAGCATCGCCACCAGCGGCGACTTTGGCTAACTCATTGGCCTCTTTGTTAAAGGCCATTGCCACCTTCCTCACATCGTCAGGACGTTGGAAAAACTCAGGCTTGAGTTGAGTTTTGCCTGGGAAAGCATCGTTAGCCGTACCGGGGGCGTATAAAGCCCCTAAGCCAGAATTAGCGACAGCGGCAACTGCATTCGCAGCGGCAATCGCTTGTTCTTTGTTAAAGCTTGCGGGATTGTCAATAACCATGCCTTTTAGTTTGCCCATATTCCATGCCGTAAAGGTATAAGCCGCTTTACGGTTTTTAATCATGTCTTCAGGCTTCATAGCAGCAGCTTGGGCGAAAACGCTACCAGCAACTAAGGCGGCAATCGCAGCAACAGCGAGTTTCTTATTCATTGGGATTTCTCCTTAAGGAAAAACGGATCAATTGGGGGATTACGTGCACAACGCTGCTTATTATGTCGCAAAAACGTGCTTAACCCGCAAGGTCGCATTGTTACGCACAAGATCAGACAAACGATCAATATTCGGATGTTTGCCGGGGTGCGCTGCTGCATCCGCCGTATGTTCAGCATACAGCTCTAAACCTTGCTTTGCCGCGTCGGGGGTAATTGCCCCGTGAATTTGCCCAAGGTGGTTGTACAAGGCTAAAGAACCTTGGCTACCTGCCTTGTTTTCGATGGTGGCAACAATTTCACCTGCGGCATCCAGCAACTGCAAGGCTGCCAAGTGCGAAATACCGGGAAATTTTTTGAGATTTTCTGCAAAACTCATGGTTTCACCTTTCTTGTGTTTCTGTGATTCCGTATTTTCGTACTTAAATACGGCGGGCTAATTCAGCCGCTTTACCAATGTAATCCCACGGCGTTAATGCCAACAATTCGGCTTTAGCACTGTCAGGGATTTCTAAGGTATTCACAAATGCCTGCATACCTTCGCGGGAGATACGCTGCCCACGGGTTAAGGCTTTGAGCTTTTCATAAGGCTCAGCCACGGCAAAACGGCGCATCACAGTTTGAATCGGTTCTGCGAGCAATTCCCAGTTGGCATCCAGATCATCATGCAAACGCTCAGGCACTGCCTCAACTTTGCCCAAACCACGCAAGCAAGATTCATAGGCCAACAAGGTATAACCCAAGCCAACGCCCATATTGCGTAACACGGTAGAGTCGGTCAGGTCTCGCTGCCAGCGGGAAATCGGCAATTTTTCTGCCAAATGCTTTAACACTGCATTGGCCAAGCCCAAGTTGCCTTCGGAGTTTTCAAAATCAATCGGGTTAACTTTATGTGGCATGGTTGATGAACCCACCTCACCGGCTTTGACCTTTTGCTTGAAATAGCCAAGCGAGATATAGCTCCACATATCGCGGTTAAAGTCGATCAAGATGGTATTAGCACGGGCAAAAGCATCGTATAACTCTGCCATCGCGTCATGGGGTTCGATCTGGATGGTGTAAGGGTTAAACACCAAGCCTAAGCTTTCGACAAATGCCTGCGCAAAGTTTTCCCAATCAAAACCGGGGTAAGCCACCATGTGCGCATTGTAGTTGCCCACCGCACCGTTGATTTTGCCCAGCAAGCCGACTTCGGCAATCTTGCCTTTGGCGCGTTGTAAGCGATACACGACGTTTGCCATTTCCTTGCCCAAGGTCGTTGGGGTCGCCGTTTGCCCGTGGGTGCGGCTCATCATTGGCAAATCGGCATATTGATGTGCTAATTCCCGCAGCCGCGCAATGATCTTGTCTAAACCGGGCAACATCACCTCGTCACGCGCCGCTTTTAACATCAAGGCATGGGACAAATTGTTGATGTCTTCCGAGGTACAGGCAAAGTGGATAAATTCGGACACCGCCATCACTTCGGCATTATTGGCGAGTTGTTTTTTGATCCAATATTCCAACGCTTTTACGTCATGATTGGTAACAGCTTCGATTTCTTTCACTTCGGCGGCTTGTGCCGCGCCAAAGCCAGCGACTAAGGCATCTAATTCGGCAATTGTTGCGGCGGAGAAGGCGGGGATTTCGCTAAAGTGTGCTTCTGCCGCTAATGCCTTTAACCATTCGATTTCAACTTGCAGGCGGCGATGGATCAAACCAAATTCAGAAAACTGTGGGCGTAAGGCATCGACTTTGCCAGCATAACGACCATCTAAAGGGGATAACGCAGTAAGGGCAGAGAAAGGCATAGGGAAAATTCCAGTGCAGTGCAACAAAGAAGGTGCTGGATTTTACTCTTCCCCCATTAAAGGTGAAACATTAAGCCCAACTATTGCCAAGCCGCGACAAGGGGGCTTCCGCTATAATGTGCGGCTAACAATGAAACTAAACGCCAAACGAGAACAGAAAATGAAACTAATTGGTTCCCCAACACATCCCCTTGTCCGCAAAGTACGTGTTGTTCTGGCAGAAAAAAAGATTGATTGCGATTTAGTTCCCGAAACAGAAGATGAATCTGAGACGGAATTGCAAAATTTTAACCCCTTGGGCGAAGTTCCGGTTTTAGTGTTGGATGACCACACGGCTCTTTTTGATTCGCGGGTAATCGTGCAATACATTGATAATCTCGCGCCTAACGCCAAATTATTTCCTGGTACTAACCGTGACCGTACCGAGGTCAAACGTTGGGAAGCCGTTGCCGATGGAATTGCAGAGGCCGCTTTAGCCATTGCCCAAGAACGTTCCCGCCCCAAAACCAAGCAAAGTGCTGATTGGGTGACACGTTATGAAACAAGAATCGTGCGCGGTTTGGCTTTCTTGGCACAAGAATTAGGCAATAATAATCCTTATTGCATGGGAACACATCTTTCGATGGCAGATATTGCAGTGGGGGCGACCTTAGATTATTTATGTCTTCGCCATCCTGAAATTGACTGGCAAACCGAGTATCCACAACTCAACACCCTGTATCAAAAACTGCTGCAACGTCAGTCGTTTATTGATACACAAAGTGCGTTGCTTTGAGTTAGTCCAAATCCCCTGCCGCTAATGGTGCACGCCAGATCGCGGTGGGTAAGCCGTCAGGTTGGGCAATCATGCGATTCACTTCTTGCCAAGCAATTTCTGCCAATGGCACATCCGGGAAGTCGCGGCGAATCCGCGCTTCTACCTCAGGGCGTTGAATCGCTTGGCGTTGATAACCGTCAGCTTGTAAGGCCAAAATCAAGGCCGTGCGTGTGCGCGTAAAGTTAAAACGGTCGTAAATCACACTGACCGGATCGCCGACTTTAATCCGACCGGCGAGTTCTGCTACATCTTCGTCATGCATGCGCACACAACCATGTGAATTCCATGTGCCAAGGCTACGTGGCATGTTGGTGCCATGAATACCAATGCTGGTATTCCCTAAACGTAAGAAAAATGCCCCCAAGGGATTCTTCTCACCCGGTGCAACCGAAGACCCAATTTCTCCACCTTGGTCGCGAATTTCTTTTTGAATGGAAGCTGGCACATACCATGTTGGGTCATGACGGATTTCGCTGATTTTCCATGAACCCAAGGGCGTAGGTGAAGCAGGGTTGCCGACGGCAACCGTCCATTTCTTGAATAACTTGCCGTCTTCGTACAGGTAGACCACCCGTTGTGGCACGTTCAGCACAATATTGCGCCCTGCCCAAGTGGGCAGGGACAATAGGCTGATACAGGCAAGCAGGATCAGCTTGGCGGATTTCATGCGCTTAAGGCCACACGCGCCCGCGCTACTGCTGCCTTCACTTGGGCTGGTGCAGTGCCGCCAATGTGATTACGGCTATTCAGCGAGCCTTCCACCGTTAAGACGCTAAACACATCATCGCCCACCAAGGGCGAGAACTGGCGTAATTGTTCCAAGCTCAGTTGTGGCAAATCCACGCCTTGCTGTTCCGCCGCTTTCACTGCCAAGCCCACGGCTTCATGCGCATCGCGGAACGGTAAACCTTTTTTCACCAAGTAATCGGCTAAATCCGTCGCCGTGGCAAAGCCTTGGGTCAGGGCTTGGCGTAATGGCTCGGCTTTGACCGTGATCCCCGTACCCATCATATCGACGAAGATACGCAAGGTATCGGTGACAGTATCAACCGCATCAAACAAAGGTTCTTTGTCTTCTTGGTTGTCCTTGTTATAAGCCAAAGGCTGGGACTTCATCAGGGTCAACATCGCCATTAAATGCCCATTTACCCGCCCAGTTTTGCCGCGTGCCAATTCGGGAACATCGGGGTTTTTCTTTTGCGGCATGATGGATGAACCGGTGCAGAAGCGGTCGGCAATTTGGATAAAGCCGACACGCGGGCTCATCCATAACACCAGCTCTTCGGACAAGCGTGAAATATGCGTCATGAACAAGGCACAAGCGGCACAAAATTCGATGGCGAAATCCCGATCGGACACCGCATCTAAGGAGTTCTCACAAACACCATCAAAACCTAATTCTGCGGCGACAAATTCGCGGTCAATCGGGTAGGTTGTGCCAGCTAAGGCCGCCGCACCCAAGGGCAAACGATTGACGCGCTTGCGGCAGTCGACAAAACGTTCAGCATCGCGCTTAAACATTTCGTAATAGGCCAACATGTGATGCCCAAAGGTCACGGGTTGCGCCACTTGCAAATGCGTAAAGCCGGGCATGGCGGTGTCGGCTTCACGTTCCGCTAAATCGACCAACGCGCCTTGAAATGCCTTTAACAATGCCAAAATGTCGTCAATTGCATCGCGCAAATACAGGCGAATATCCGTTGCCACTTGGTCATTACGTGAACGCCCCGTATGTAAACGTTTTCCGGCATCGCCCACCAAACTGGTGAGGCGTTTTTCGATGTTCAGATGCACATCTTCCAGATCAATCGACCAAACAAAATTGCCAGATTCAATTTCGCTAATTACTTGCTGCATACCGCGTTCAATATCCGCCAAATCTTGGGCAGAAATAATCGCTTGCCGCGCCAGCATTTTGGCATGAGCCAACGAGCCACGAATATCTTGCCGCCACATGCGTTGGTCAAAATCCACCGAAGCGGTATAGCGTTTTACCAGATCAGAAACAGGCTCAGAAAAGCGTCCAGCCCACGTATATTGCGAAGCAGATTGCGTCATAACAGCGACCATCAAAGGGGAAAAGGCGTTATTTTCGACGGATAGGGCGCGAAGGGGAAGGAGAAATTGCAAAGATACGCTCAACTACGCAATTTTCTTGGCAGCATCAATAAGTTGTTTGCATCAACGCATTAAGAGGGGGCTGTAAGCAGTTTTGTATCATGCAGGAATACCTTTTCAATACAAGGTTAATATATTGATCTTAATTTTGGTCTTGTATAAAATAAGATCAATAGATTAACCTTATTTAAAGAGGGTGCAATGTTAGAGATTACACAAGCAGAGATTGTGGGACGGTTGCGCTTTGATAATCCGTGGTGGGATGAGGGGGCTGGGGCAGGAAAGGTGCAGTTTGAGGATAAGCCACGCCGCAACTACTTTCTTTCGTTCTTCTCAGCAGTACAAGATAAAAGTATTCAACGGGCAGTGGTGTTAATGGGGCCGCGTCGGGTAGGAAAGACGGTGATGGTCTATCACGCCATTAATGCACTGATTAAAGAAGGAATCTCTGCGAAAAGCATTTTATATTTATCGCTGGAAACACCAATTTATACGGGGTTGTCCTTAGAACGGATCATCAACTATTTCCGAGAACTATTTCAGCATAAGCGCGATGCGGATTTATTTGTTTTTTTTGACGAGGTACAGTACCTAAAAGATTGGGAAATTCATCTTAAATCTCTTGTCGATTCTTATCCAAATTATAAATTTGTTGCTACTGGTTCAGCGGCTGCTGCCTTACGTTTAAAAAGCAATGAATCTGGGGCTGGGCGTTTTAGTGATTACATTTTGCCGCCTTTAACCTTTGCCGAATACTTACGTTTCATCGGACGAGAACAGGAGTTGATTAGTGTTGATGATACTCTGGGCAGTGAAGTGCGGACAAAATATACAACAAGCAATATTAATCAACTAAATCATGAGTTTATCCGTTATCTAAACTTTGGAGGGTATCCTGAAGCAGTTTTCTCTGACACGATCCGGGCTAACCCAAGTCAATATATTAAAAGCGATATTATTGATAAGGTTTTATTACGTGATTTACCAAGCTTGTATGGAATTAGCGATATTCAAGAATTAAATCGATTATTTACCGTACTAGCTTATAACACTAGCAACGAGGTGAGTTTAGAGAACTTATCTAAAGCGTCTGGTGTGGCAAAAAATACGATTAAGCGTTATTTAGAATACCTTGAAGCTGCCTTTTTGATTCGTTGTGTTAACCGGGTTGATCAAAATGCCGAACGTTTTAAGCGTGCTGTTTCCTTTAAGGTTTATTTAACAAATCCATCGATGCGGGCTGCTTTATTTGGCGAAGTGAATGCAGACTCTACCGCAATGGGCGCGCTGGCTGAAACGGCGGTATTTAGCCAATGGGCACATCTGCAAGGTATGCAAGGAGGAATTTATTATGCACGTTGGAAATCGGGGGAGGTTGATATGGTGTATTTGGATCAGCGAGTGTTAACGCCCTTGTGGATTACCGAAGTGAAGTGGAGTGATCGTCCATTTAGTTGGCATCAAGAGCTTGATAACTGTGTAGAGTTTGCCCAAAAGAACCCTCCGCTCCAGCCAACGATCTTGATTACCAGCCGTACCATTCAACAGCAAACTTTGCTTTATAAGGATATAAATTTTTCTTTCTTACCGACTAGTCTGTATACCTATGTAGTTGGCAAAAACTTGCTCCACCAAGTTTAATGATCGCAATGTCTTGCCTGATTTAATTCTGCAATATTCTGGAACGCCCTTGCCAGTTCGCCAGAATTGAATCACGGCGGGTGTAGTGGGCTTTACATGACCAAATATCGTAACTGCTTGGTAGCGTACTTGAGGCGTAACCACACGAGCCCATGACTGCATCGCAATACGGCACATGTTTCATGCCTAGGGTATGTCCGATTTCATGGGCAATTGCAGTGAGCAGGTAATTTTTGGTGCTCCAAGTGCCATCTTCATCTTCCGCGCGCCCTAGCTCAATCACCGCCCGGTAAATACGGCCTTGTTCAACACTCACTTTAGTCCAAGCTGCCGCGCCATTTTTATGTGTCCAACGGATTAAGGTTACGTCACTGGGCAAATTGTTTAATTGCTCCTCCTCTGTGATTCGCCCCAGAAAATCCAACTGCAAACCACAGCTTGCCCATATCCGCAGGCTGTTCATGATGTGTTGAATCGTTTCTGGTTCGGATAAGTGTGGAGAGCGGTTGCGGTCGTCATAGACATAGCGCATCGTGCCTTGGGGCAACCACGCCAAGGTTTTTAGGTCGCCATGCCGCCACGCATGAGCAGATGGCAGACAGGCAATTAGGCTCAACAAGCCCAAGGCCAGCCGTGCAATAAAGCGTTTATGCGACATAGCGAAAGTTTAGAGTAATGCGTTAGAGCAATGCTTAAAAAATTCTTAGACCAAAGCTCAGACCTAATTTTTCTCAGAGACACCAGCTGAAGCAAAACTTGCCATTTCAGCCAGAAATCTAACTGCAGACTGAATTAAAGGCCAAGCTAAAGCCGCACCACTGCCTTCGCCTAAACGTAGCCCCAGATCGAGTAAAGGTTGCGCGTGTAGGGCTTGTAATTGGGCTTGATGTCCAGGTTCGGCAGAACGATGGCTAAATACGCAATAGGCGGGTAAGGCTGGGGCAAGGCGAGCCGCAACTAGGGCGGCTGCACCAACGATAAAGCCATCCACCACAATCATCATGCCGTGTTGCGCAGCGGCTAACATTGCCCCGGTCATCATCGCAATTTCAAAGCCGCCAAATTCCGCCAGAATATTCAGTGGCGCGTAATCGCCCCCTTGGTCTTGGTAACGTTGCCATGCTTGTGCTAACAATTCCCGTTTCCGCGCCAAGCCTTTGTCATCTAAACCCGTACCACGCCCGATGCAAATTGCCAGATCAATCTTGCTTAAGGCATGGGTAATCAACGAGGCGGCGGCGGTATTGCCAATGCCCATTTCGCCAAAGCCGACAATGTTGCAGCCTTGTGCGGCTAAGTCAGCAACTAAGGCTGCCCCTTTGGCTAAGGCGGCTTGGCATTGCTCGGACGACATCGCGGCTTGTTCAAGGTAGTTTTGTGTGCCGTGGGCAATCTTGGCATCAATTAGGCCATCACGTTGCCCAAAGTCGTGAGCCACCCCGGCATCAATAATCTTCAGGGTTAAGCCATGTTGCCGCGCAAAGACGTTAATCGCCGCCCCGCCTGCAAGGTAGTTTTCGACCATTTGCCACGTCACCTCCTGCGGATAAGCCGAAACCCCCGCCTTCGCTGCCCCATGATCGCCTGCGAACACTAACAAATGCGGATGCTTTAATTCGGGTGACACGCTTTGTTGTACTAAACCAATTTGTAAGGCCAGTTTTTCTAATTGTCCCAACGCGCCAAGCGGCTTGGTTTTGCCGTCAATTTTGGCTTGCAGGGCAGTAGTTAAGGCTGGGTCGGGTTGGGCAACAACGAAATTAGGCAGTGACATGGTGTTCTCAAAAGGTTTGATTTTTTAGATAGCTAACCCGGAATTATACCGAAGCCGATTTTTGCCCTTTTCGCTAATGCAAGGGAAGGTGTGTAATCCAGTACAATCCGCGCCATTTTTTGCTAGGTAGAACAGAATGCAGGAACGGAAAGAGACTAAACATCTAGTGTTGGGCGGCGCACGTTCTGGCAAAAGTCGCTACGCTGAGCAATTAGCTATCGATTCAGGTTTAGCAGTGACCTATATCGCAACGGCAGAGGCGCGGGATGGCGAGATGCAACAGCGGATTGCTCACCATCAACAACGTCGCCCTGCGAGTTGGGGGCTGGTGGAATCCCCATTAGATTTGGCACAAACCTTGATGGAACATGCCGCGCCGCAGCGTTGTTTGTTGGTGGATTGCTTAACTCTGTGGCTATCGAATCTGATTTTTGCTGGGCAGGCTTGGCAGGATGCAGAAGCTGGACAGCCGTTGCGTTGCCCGCGCTTTCACCAAGAAATGCAGGCGTTGTTAACAACCCTGCCCGACTTGCCGGGCAAGGTGGTTTTGGTCAGTAATGAGGTCGGTTGGGGGATTGTGCCGATGCACCCGGTATCCCGTTTATTTGCCGATGAACAAGGGCGGTTGAATCAACAGATTGCTGCC
>CAZOBT010000011.1:13913-16145 GCA_964578025.1 uncultured Rhodocyclaceae bacterium
GGGTCTTCAATATCACGCACATTGAAGCGTTCGGCGGTAGCAGGAATAAGCTGCATTAAGCCAATGGCATTCTTGGGTGAACGTGCCGTCGCATTGAGATTTGATTCCACCCGTGCTACGGCTAAGGCCAAACGGGCATCAACATTAAAGCGTGGGGCTAAACGCTGAATTGCCAAGGCATGTTTCTTCTTTTCGGGGGAAAGGGTTTGGATAAAATTCTGTACCACTTCAAACGAAATTGGCTGATCCAGTAGTGGTGCGCTAGCAATTTGGGGCAAAGGTGCGCCAATGGCAGGGAGTTCCACTTGGGTGGTTAACATACAAGCCGGAAAACTATCATTCAGATTGACGCTTGCCCCCGCTAACAACTGCTGTGCGCGTTCATGTCCAGATTGCGCGGCGATATTGAGTAAGTTGGCTGCCCATTGGGGGCGGTAATCACTACCTTCCCCCTTGAGATAAACCCGTGCCAGACGATATTGCCCTTCAGGGCTACCAAGGCGAGCGGCAGCGCAATAATGGCGTTCTGAAAGTGGCAACGCATTGGCTTTTTCAAAGCGAAAGCCCTCTTCCAACTGTTGTGTAATCAGTGGTGCTTCTTCTGACCATGCCAACGGCTCATCCGGCAATTTCATTGCCCATGCCGCAGAAATGGCAAAATTAACATAAACAAATATAGCTGCTAAAAGTCTCATTTTCGCAAAAAAATCCATAAAAAACAGAGAGCTAACAAAAGCAGTATAGTGGTGTTACCGCGTTGCGAAAAAGGTGTTTTTCCTTGATAAGCGTGAATAGTGTGCATCAAGACATCGGTTGTAAACGCGGGTAAGACGGCTTCAACAACCCCATTCGGTGCGATGACGGCGGTCATGCCAGTATTGGTGGCACGTAACATTGGTCGTCCTGTTTCTAATGCGCGCAATTGTGCAATCTGTAAATGTTGGGCTTGTGCTAAGGATTTGCCAAACCAAGCGGTGTTCGACAGGTTAACCAACACGTTAGCTTCTGGCAGGTTATGAATCAAGGCATCCCCAAACACATCTTCGTAACAAATATTTACGGCAACATTGATGCCATTTAAGTGCATTACCTTCTGTTTGGTATCGCCAGCGGTAAAGTCAGACATTGGGATATTGGCTAATTTCATGATGAGGCCAAATCCGAATGGGATAAACTCACCAAAGGGCACAAGGTGGGATTTAAAGTAAAGCTGCTGTGGATCACGCCCAAGGCTAACCGCACTATTCCAATAATCTTTGCCTTGGCGATGCAAGCTGCCAACAATCACATTGCCATTGTGTAGGCGGGCATGTTCTTTTAAGAAGCCAATATAGTCATGGGGTAGCTCATCAAAAAACGCAGGCAATGCGGTTTCGGGCAAAACGCTCAGTTGCGCGGGATGTTTCGCCAATAAATTCGAGTAACTGTTTAAAGTTTGGCTAAATTGCTCTGGCTCCCATTTCAGGCTTTGTGGCACATTGCCTTGGACTAGGGCGACCGAAATACCTTCGCCGGTTGGTTCTGTCCATTCATAAAAACGTAGGGCAAAGCCAAGCACAATAAAAATACAGACCAAAATTGCCCCGCGCCGCGCTAGCAAGAGCAACGCGCCTTGTAAGGCAGAAATGAAACTTAGACCAAATACACCCAAGATTGGGGCAAAGCCCGCCAATGGGCTAGGTGGGCTATGGGCATAGCCAAGAGCTAACCACGGAAAGCCAGTGAATACCCAACTACGACACCAATCCGCAAATGCCCATAACGCGGCAAAAAAGATGGCTTGTATCCACGGGTTATCGGGCAACCACCGCCGATACGCTCCGGCAATCGCCGCCGGAAAGGCCGCTAAGAGTAAGCAAAAACCAACAGTAGCAATCAGGGCGACAGGCATCGGCATACCGCCAAACACCGAAAGGCTCACATATACCCAAGAGACTCCGGCTAAGAAGAAACCTGCACCAAAGACAAAGCCCCGCCATGCAGCGGCTTGCCAAGTCGGTGCGGTGCGCCAATGCCATGCCGCAAAGGCCAAGATCGGCCAGGCTAACCAGAATTGTTTAAAGGGGGCAAACGCCAGCACAAGGCTTGCCCCCAGTAAGGCAGGAATTAGCCAACGTCCAGATGGATGGCTTAACGAGGCTCGAAAACGGGGTAAGTTTTGTTCTGCCCGTCGCTGGGCAGTTTGCCGCCAATGACTATTCCGATTATTCCGCCAATGTGTAGACATCGTTT
>CAZOBT010000011.1:16245-20481 GCA_964578025.1 uncultured Rhodocyclaceae bacterium
ACCCGCCGACTATCGGCACGTAAAACATGGAATTGCACGCCATGAATCGTTACACATTCATTGCGTTTCGGGACATGTCCTAGATGATGTAAGACCAAACCGCCCACCGTATCAAAGCCAGCTTCGGCAAAATTGGTGTGCAGTTTGGCATTGAAATCTTTCAATTTGGTTTGGGCTTTGACCCGATACAAACCAAAGGCATCTTGGCGAATGTTGTCGAGAGCTTCGTCAAAATCGAATTCGTCTTCAATCTCGCCAACAATCTGTTCCAGCACATCTTCAATACTGACCAAGCCAGAAACACCACTGTATTCATCAATCACAATCGCCATGTGATTGTGCGAAACGCGAAATTCGCGCAGTAAGACATTTAACCGCTTGGATTCGGGGATAAACACCGCTGGGCGCAGCCAATCACGCACATTAAAGTTGGTGCTACTTGGCGCGTGTAAGAGATGCAATAAATCTTTCGCCAGCAAAATCCCCACAATTTGGTCTCGATTGCCATCAATGACCGGGAAGCGTGAATGGGCGGTCTTAATGGCAAAACGGACAATTTGGTCTATCGGGTCGTTGATGTCGATCACATCCATTTGCGCCCGTGGCACCATGATGTCAGCGACCCGTGTTTCTGAGGCAGCAAACGCGCCTTCAGTAATCGCTAAGGCATCCGCATCAATCAACTGGCGTTGATGTGCCGAATGGAGTAGTTCTAACAACTGAGCGCGGTCTTCTGGCTCGCGAATTAAAAAATGGGACAGACGTTCAAAAAACTTGAGTTTTTGCGGACTCGGGGCAGATTCCATCAACTCGCCTCGCCCAGTTCGGCATAAGGATCAGCGTAGCCCAGCTCCGCCAAAATGCGCCGCTCTTCGTCTTCCATCTCCTCGGCCTCGGCATCCTCTTCATGATCCCAACCTTGCAAATGCAATACGCCATGTACCACCAAATGCGCATAATGTGCCGCCAAGGTTTTGTGTTGCTCTGCGGCCTCTCGGGCAACGACGCTCGGGCAAATGACTAAATCGCCAACGGTATTGGGTTCGTATTCGTAGGGAAAGGACAGCACATTGGTGGCGTAATCCTTGCCACGATACTCACGGTTTAGGGCTTGCCCCTCGTCGGCATCAACCAAACGAATCGTAATCGTGCCGCCATCGACCAAGGCCGCCCGCGCCCAGCGGACAAAATCGGCACGCACGGGCAACCCTTCGCGCGTCCCTGCGTATTGCACCGACAGATTGAGGCGGCGGGAAGGTTTGGCGGAGTCTGCCAACAGTGGCAATGAGGTTTCATCATGGTCAGACATGCTTAGTTTCTCCCAGATTTTTCGTCATGCTGTCGAACGTTTTGGCTGTGCTGCTCGGCAGCGGCTTCATAGGCAGCCACAATCCGCGCCACTAAGGGATGGCGTACTACGTCTTCTTTTAAGAATTCGTTAAAGCCTATGCCTTTGACTTTACGCAGAATTTGGCTGGCTTCGCGGAGGCCGCTTTTTTGCCCTTTCGCCAAATCAATCTGCGTTAAATCGCCCGTAATCACCGCCTTCGCGCCGATGCCAATCCGCGTCAGGAACATTTTCATTTGCTCTGGCGTGGTGTTTTGCGCTTCATCCAAAATGATGAAAGCGTGGTTCAAGGTGCGACCACGCATAAAGGCCAACGGCGCGATTTCAATTGCCCCGCGCTCTTGCAATTTCACCACGCGCTCGCCCCCCATCAGATCAAACAAGGCATCGTATAAAGGGCGCAAATAAGGATCGACTTTTTGCGTTAAATCGCCGGGCAAAAAGCCCAACCGCTCGCCCGCTTCCACCGCTGGACGGGTCAAAATGATACGCTCGACCAAATCGCGCTCAAACGCATCTACCGCCGAAGCTACCGCCAAATAGGTTTTCCCTGTCCCCGCCGGGCCAATACCAAAGGTAATATCGTTTTCTTGGATGAGTTTGAGATATTCAATTTGGCGCGGGGTGCGTCCATGCAATTCGGCCTTGCGCGTCACCAGTTGCGGCCCAGCTAAGACGCTACCAGCATTGGCGGAAATCCGTTCTACCGGGCGATTGGTTAGCTCAATCAGGCCAAGCTGTATGGTTTCGACGCTTAAGGGTTTCCGCGCCAAGGTATAGAAATATTGCAGGGCTTCGCTGGCAAGCGTTGTCCCTTCACTTGCCCCTTGCAGGGTAAAACGTTCCCCGCGCCGGGCGATCGTGACATTTAACGCCCGTTCAATTTGGCGCAAATTTTCATCTAACGCCCCACAAAGGTTCGCCAACAAGGTGTTATCCACTGGGGATAACACTACGCTGACAGGCAGGGATTTGGGTGGAATCAGGATAGTAGAGGCTGACTTAGATTTCACGCGTCACCACTTCGCCACGCAAAGAATGCGGTAAGGCCGAGGTAATTTGCACATCGACAAAGGTATTGACTAAGCGTGGGTTGCCCACAAAGTTAACCACACGGTTGTTATCGGTACGTCCGGCTAACTCGTTGGGGTCTTTCTTGGAAGGGCCTTCGACCAAAACGCGCTGAATCGTTCCAACCATGCTTTGCGAAATGACTTGTGCTTGTTCTTCAATGCGTTTTTGCAACCGTGCTAAACGTTGTTGTTTAACGCTCGGCATCGTGGGGTCTTCCATTTCCGCTGCGGGTGTACCGGGGCGCGGGCTGAAGATAAACGAGAAGCTGGTATCAAAGCCAACATCCTCAATTAACTGCATGGTCTTTTCAAAATCTTCATCGGTTTCACCGGGGAAACCGACAATAAAGTCCGAGGATAAGGACAAATCAGGGCGAGCCGCCCGCAGTTTGCGGATGATGCTTTTGTATTCCAAGGTGGTATAACCACGCTTCATCGCCGCCAAGACGCGATCTGACCCGGCTTGTACGGGCAAATGCAGATGTGATACCAATTTCGGTACTTTGGCATAGGTATCAATCAGGCGTTGTGTCATTTCGCGTGGATGTGAGGTGGTATAGCGAATGCGCTCAATTCCCGGCATTTCGGCAATGGTCTCAATCAAGAAGGCCAAGTCCACCAATTCCTCACTACCTGCCATCGTGCCACGGTAGGCATTGACGTTTTGCCCCAGTAGCGTCACTTCTTTTACGCCTTGTTGGGTCAAGCCCGCGATTTCGGTCAGCACATCTTCAAACGAGCGTGAAATTTCGCCACCACGGGTATAAGGTACGATGCAGAAGGTACAAAACTTGGAGCAACCTTCCATTACTGAGACAAAGGCCGTTGCCCCTTGTACTTGTGTGGAAGGCATGTTGTCGAACTTTTCGACTTCGGGGAAAGAAATATCCACCGCTGGCTTGCCCTTCTCTTTATGTTCGGCAATCAACTGCGGCAAACGGTGCAAGGTTTGTGGGCCAAACACCACATCCACATACGGCGCACGCGCCACAATCGCTTCACCTTCTTGACTCGCCACACAACCCCCGACACCAATCACCAAATTGGGATTGGCTTTTTTCAGATGCTTAATCCGCCCCAAATCATGAAAGACCTTTTCTTGGGCTTTTTCACGCACCGAGCAGGTATTAAACAAAATAATATCGGCATCGTCTGGGCTATCGGTCTTCACCGCCCCTTCTGCTCCTAAGACATCAAGCATTTTGTCGGAATCATATTCATTCATTTGACATCCGAACGTGCGGATAAAGACCTTTTTTGTCATGGGGAAAACCTCAATACGTTTTACGTTTAAATCTTAAAATCGAAACATCAAGCAGACGGGAAAATCCAAATGCGGAACACAGCCCCTTGGGTATTCAGTAGGTAATAAATCGGCATTTCCCCCTGCCCTTGCAGGGCAAAGGGCAAGACGATGCGGTTTTGTTGGTTACGAATTTGTACGCCGGGGGCTAAAACGTAACTCGTGCCATTGATGAGCACTGTGCCGTTTTCTGGCGGGAGCATCGTGCCGCGAAACAAATTCGGTGGTAGATTTTGCTCCGAATACACAGTATTTACTTCTACACTGTTCTGTTGGGCATAGGCGGCACTCTGATTTGCTGCATCAATGGCAGCATTGATCATCATGGCGAAGATAGTCGAGGTAATGGGATCAATCGGCATGGTGACAAATTATACAAGGATGAGGGACAAGTGTTGACCATAGCACAAACCAACACTATAATGCCGCCTCTCAGCAAGCGGTGATGTAGCTCAGTCGGTTAGAGCGATGGATTCATAACCCATAGGTCGGCAGTTCGATTCTGCCCATCA
>CAZOBT010000012.1:0-5243 GCA_964578025.1 uncultured Rhodocyclaceae bacterium
CCACCTGAGTTCGCTGGGCCAGAGAAAACTTTAAAGGCCACGTCTTTCACCGCATCAGTGACATCCGTAATTTCTAAGGTAACGCGCAAATCGGGCTTGTCAGAGCCAAAGCGTGACATGGCTTCGCCATAGCTCATGCGGGGGAAAGGCTGGGGCAGTTGTACCTCTAACACCTCGGCAAAGATGGTGTGAATCATCTTTTCCATCAGGTTCATGATGTCTTCTTCGCTCATGAACGAGGTTTCGATATCAACCTGGGTAAATTCAGGCTGACGGTCGGCACGTAAGTCTTCATCGCGGAAGCACTTGGTGATTTGGTAATAACGGTCATAGCCCGCCACCATCAACAACTGCTTAAACAACTGGGGAGATTGAGGTAAGGCAAAGAATTGACCATCATGCACCCGTGATGGCACGAGATAATCCCGCGCCCCTTCGGGGGTGCTCTTGGTCAACATCGGCGTTTCAACGTCAATGAAACCCGCATCATCTAAGAAACGACGGAACGCACGGGCGGTACGATAACGCAGCAGCAAATTCTTCTGCATTTGTGGACGACGCAAGTCGATCACCCGGTGGGTTAAACGCACGTTCTCTGACAGGTTGTCATCATCGACTTGGAAGGGGGGCGTTACTGAGGTGTTGAGAATGTCTAGCTCTAAACACAAGACTTCGATTTCACCCGAAGCCAAATTAGCGTTTTCTGTCCCAGCGGGGCGACGACGCACTTTGCCTGTGATCTTTAAGCAAAATTCATTACGCACAGATTCGGCAAGCTTAAACATTTCGGGGCGGTCGGGATCACACACGATTTGTGCCAAACCATCACGGTCACGCAGATCAATAAAAATCACACCACCGTGGTCACGACGACGATGCGCCCAGCCACACAGAACAACGGTTTCATCACACAAAGAGGCATTAAGCTGCCCGCAATAATGGGTACGCATGAAAAACTATCCAAAAAATAGGGAAAAATAAAAATTAGGTAATTTAGGTATTAGAAGCCACAATTTTTGAGTAGGAAGGTGGAGCAACCACCCCCATCGAAATAATGTATTTCAGGGCTTCGTCAACACTCATTTCTAACTCGATGACATCCCGTGTTGGCATCATCAAGAAAAAACCTGAGGTAGGGTTTGGCGTGGTTGGCACATAGACACTGACATAATCACCTTCAAGGTAATTCACAATGTCACCGCCCGGTTTCCCGGTTAAAAAGGCAATCGTCCAACTACCCTCACGCGGATATTGCACCAGCAAGGCTTTACGAAACGCCTCACCACTGGAGGAAAATAAGGTGTCAGAAACTTGTTTAACGCTGTGATATACCGAGTTCACCACTGGAATCCGTGCCAACAGCATTTCCCACCAACCTACCAGCTTCTGCCCAATAAAATTGGTCGCCAGCACCCCGGTCACGAATAAGACAAACAGGGTAACGAGTACTCCAGCACCGGGAATATTTACCCCAAATAAATTCTGTGGGTGCACTGCCTCAGGCAAGAGGCGCAAGGTGTAATCAGCGGTGGAAACAATCGTCAGTAACACCCATGCCGTAATAACAAGGGGCACCCAGATCAATAAACCGGTGAGAAAGTAACGTTTAATCAATTGGCCACGCACGGACACGCTCCGTCCCCGTTTTGACAGGGTGGGGCTTCAGATTTAGCCGCGTTACTGGTACTGCTACCACCCTTAAAATCAGTAGCATACCAACCTGTACCTTTAAGCTGGAAACCAGCCGCGCTTAATAATTTCGTGTATGTGTCTTTGCCACATTCTGGGCAAGTCGTGATCTGTGGATCACTGAGTTTTTGCAAATGTTCCTTTTGAAATCCGCAGGAATCACAGCGATACTCGTAGATTGGCATAGGGATTCTCCAAAAACGGCGATTATAACGAAGCAGACAGCTTGTCCGCCGCATTTCGGGGCAAAATTTGTCGTTTCAAGGGATGATCTACACGCTATATAGATACATGCGCACAATATCATTGCCCCAGAATAGGGCGATTAAGCCAGCAATGGCCAAATAAGGGCCAAAAGGCATAGGGACTTCACGCCCTCGCCGTGCCAACACAATGAGGCCAACACCAATTACTGCACCAACCAGTGAAGAAAGCAAAATAATCGCAGGTAGCATTACCCAACCTAACCATGCCCCCAGAGCTGCAAGTAACTTGAAATCGCCATAGCCCATCCCTTCTTTACCTGTCGCCAGCTTAAACAGCCAATACACCGACCATAAAGAGAGATAACCTGCCATTGCCCCAATCACGGCTGTACTTAACGGCACATAGGTCTGCCACAGATTAAAGAGCAAACCTAACCACATTAAAGGCAAGGTAATGCTGTCCGGTAAAAGCTGTGTATCGAAGTCGATAAAGGTTAAGGCAATCAAGGCCCAAACCAACAACAACGCGCCAACTGCCTGCCATGTCGGGCCAAAATGCGCCGCAACTCCCGCCGACAATACCGAGGTCAGCAATTCAACCAAGGGATAACGCATCGCAATCGGTGTTTTACAACCACGACATGCACCACGCAACACAAGGTAGCTAAGAACAGGAATATTCTCTAAGGGGCTGATTTGATGCCCACATTTCGGGCAACGGGAAGGCGGATAGGCTAGGTTAAAGCGTAAGGCTTTATGATCAATTTCCTCGCCCCGTAATTCGGCGCATTGTGCCTGCCATTCTGCCTCCATCATTTTGGGTAAACGTGCAATGACTACATTGAGAAAACTCCCAACGAGTAAACCCAAAATCGCCGCAATCAGGAAAAAGAGCTGCGGCGTTAGTGAGGAATGTAGTAATAGGGCGTTTTGCATTTTTCGTCTCCGCTTTCACAACCCACACATTACATGACAGAACCAAGTTTGAAGATTGGTAGGTACATGGCAACAACAAGACCACCAATCACAACACCTAACACCACCATAATGATCGGCTCCATCAAGCTAGAAAGCCCGGCTACCGCATCATCGACTTCTTGTTCATAGAAATCTGCCACCTTGGCTAACATCGTATCTAAAGAACCAGACTCCTCACCAATGGCTACCATTTGCGTCATCATGTTCGGAAAGAGTTCGGTATTTTGCATCGCAAGAGTGAGGCTTGTCCCGCTACTAATTTCCTCTTGAATGGCTTTAGTGGTTTGCCCATAAACATAATTCCCACATGCCCCGCCAACGGACTCCAACGACTCAACCAGTGGCACTCCAGCTGCAAATAACGTAGCTAAAGTACGTGACCAACGCGCCAATACCGACTTGAGAACAATCGGGCCAAAAATTGGCAACTTAAGTAATAAGCGGTCTGCGGCAATTTGTGCGGGTTTTGATGTTCTTAATATGTGCGCAATTCCATAAAATATTCCGCCTGCAATCAGCGCGATCATCCACCACCAAGCCACAAAAAAGTCAGAAATTGCAATAACAACTAATGTTGGTGCAGGCAAATCCGCCCCAAAGCTCTTAAATACATCTTTAAATGCAGGCACAACCCAAATCATAATCACCGCAGTGATAATGATGGACACCAAAATAACAGCGACAGGATAAAACAGAGCAGATTTAATCTTGCTCTTAATTGCCTGCATTTTTTCTTTATAGGTTGCTAAGCGATCTAACAAAGAGTCAAGAATCCCCCCTTGTTCCCCGGCGGCAACCAAATTACAAAACAACTGATCAAAGTATCTGGGATAACGCGCAAACGCTTGTGATAAGGAACTGCCTGTTTCAATATCGTTTTTAATGTCCAACAACAAACGTGCCACCGAAGGATTAGCATGCCCTCGCCCAACAATGTCAAACGCCTGTAACAAAGGGACACCAGCACGCATCATGGTAGAAAGTTGGCGTGTAAACAGGGTGATGTCTTTATCTGTCACCTTCTTGCTACGTGCTAAACCTTGTTTCTTAATTTTAGTAACTAAAATTCCCTGGCGGCGCAAATTGGTCTTAACGACAGTTGGGCTACTACCGCGCATTTCCCCCCGCACAATACGACCATCACGATTTTTTCCTTCCCAAGAAAAAACGTGTTCTTTAAAACCACGCTCGCTTGCTTTCGCCATAGTGAACTTTGTATCCCTAAGTAATCCGTCAATGTGGGTTAATGCGCACACAAAATACAATTTACATATTTGTTGTGCTTAACACCTCTTCCAACGATGTTAGCCCTTGTTTAACTTTTAACAATCCAGATTCACGTAAAGATTTCACCCCTTCTTTACGTGCCTGCTCAGCAATGTCCATTGAGTTGCCATGATTCATAATGATGCGCTGCATATCTTCACTAACTGGCATCACTTGGTAAATCCCTACTCGCCCTTTATAGCCAGAACCTTTGCAACGATCACAACCAACAGGGCCATAAGGCAACCATGTCCCATCAAGCTCGTTAGGTGTAAAACCTGCATCTAGCAAAGCCTGTGGCGGAATATCAATTGGTTGCTTACAAGAACATAAACGCCGTGCTAAGCGTTGCGCCGTAATCAAGTGCACACTAGAGGCAATATTGAAGGGGGGGATACCCATATTCAACATCCGCGTTAAGGTTTGCGGGGCATCATTGGTGTGCAGAGTAGATAGCACCAAGTGCCCCGTTTGCGCCGCCTTGATCGAAATTTCTGCGGTTTCCAAATCACGAATTTCCCCCACCATGATGATGTCCGGGTCTTGACGGAGGAAAGATTTCAGGGCGGCAGCAAACGTTAACCCAGCTTTATCATCAACGTTAACTTGGTTGATCCCCGCTAAGTTAATTTCCGCTGGGTCTTCAGCCGTGGAAATGTTTACACCTGGTTCATTAAGGATGTTTAAGCAGGTATACAACGACACCGTTTTCCCCGAACCGGTTGGACCAGTGACTAAAACCATACCATACGGGCGAGTAACGGCATCTAACAATGCCGCTTTTTGCTCTGGCTCATAGCCTAAAGCATCAATCCCTAGCGTAGCCGATGTCGGATCAAGAATCCGCATTACGATTTTTTCGCCATGTAACGTTGGCAGCGTACTTACCCGAAAATCAATTGCTCGCGTTTTCGACAGCACCAACTTCATGCGTCCGTCTTGTGGTACACGCTTTTCGGCAATATTTAAACGAGAAATCACCTTAATCCGCGATGCTAATTTGTCTTTAATTGCTAAGGGCGGATTGGTAATCTCGCGGAGGCCACCATCAATACGAAAACGAATCCGGTAATACTTTTCGTAAGGTTCAAAGTGAATATCAGA
>CAZOBT010000012.1:5253-19473 GCA_964578025.1 uncultured Rhodocyclaceae bacterium
GATGCCCCGTCATTAATCGCATCCAGCAAAACCTTTTGCAAAAACTTTACGACAGGGGCATCGTCAACATCCCCGCTCTCAGTACCTGTCAATGCCTGTAGTTGCTCTTCTTCGCTCTCAATAACAATCTCTTCATCGTCATCATCCGAGATGTTTTTTAGAGCTTCTGCCATGGTTTGTGAATAGTTTGACAACACCGGCAATAGCTTATCTTCCTCAACCACAACAACATCAATTGCTAGGTTAGTTTGAAAGCGAATCTGGTCAAATATGGCCTGTTGTGTTGGATCTGCCGTGGCAACGGATAAGCGATTACCCCGCTTATGCAAAGGCAGAATCTTATGGGTTACAACTAGCTTATGATCCAAGATGTTTTCTGGGGCATGGATTGGATCAAAACTCGCAATATCCAGCAATGGATAGCCCAACGCCTCAGAGGCAATACGAGCAATCTCTAACGCGCTCGCTTTGCCTGCGGCAACGACTTGTTGCGTAAATGTTGTTTTAGTTTCTTTGGCTTTCGCTAGAAATTGTACTGCTTCAGTTTCACTAAGCTTGCCCGCTTGAATCAAAGTACGCGCTAAACCAGCAAGGGGGGGAGTATGTTGTGCATCTGCCATAACGAACAATCAATAGGAAAAAAGCCATGTATTCCGATAATGCAATGCTACCCTTCTTTTGTAAAGCTAACATTTTTGCTATCTGTATCAAATTATGATCGTGCCGCACACAAACTCTTCTCTTACTATTCACCGCCGTGTGAGCAACGCCCGAAGCTCTTGATCCATTGGCAATGCATAATCGTGAACTGCAAGCACGGTATTACTACTTGGTTGCACAACCTTTAACGTCACAAAGACTAAATCCCGCGCCACAGTATAAGTACCCACGATCACCGCTTGGACTTGGTGCGCTTGTGCGATGTCGCTAATTTCACGGGTAAGCAACAACTCACCTTCACTCGGACGGACAACGATGTGACTGCGCAGGCGAGTTTCCAAAACGGTATAACCGTGACGACTAAAGCGGGTGGCAACGTGTTCGGCGATGACTCGACCAAGGCTAGACGAATGCTCCAAATTATCCAGATTTGCGATGCTCGTCACCATTAAGGTGGCACTTAAACTGACTCGTTGAAATTGTTGTACCAACTGCTCAGCCGCCATTTGGTTTACCAAAATTAAGGGGCTACGCACCGCATTTTGATACACATCCTCTTGCCCAAAACCCAGTTGCCGATCAAGCAAGGGATCGCAGCCAGTCAGGCTAACCCCCAAGCTACCCGCTAGTACGAATTTGAAAATTTGCATTGAGAGTTTCATGATTAACCCGCCCGCATCTTCATCGTTTGTGCGGGTAAGTTACCGCTATTACTGGCACTTGCTGCACTATCGCCACTACTGCCAAACCCTTGTTGGTACAAGAAAGAATCCTCGTCATTCACATAATAAATATTGCTGACCCGTGCCAAATAAGTCTCTGGGTCATTTAAAGACAGCGTCACAATCATTTCGTAGGAGGGAGGACTACTGCTGTATTTACTGCTCAACCATTGCCAGACATCGGTTAATGCCAACCCTACCGTTGTCGCAATCCCTAATGATTCAGTACTACGCCATAAGCCACGTAAACCATAACGTCCGGCAGAAATTGCGCCAACGCTGACAAATGCCCCACTGGGACGAAAGCCACTGAATTTTACTAATTGCATATTGATGTCAATTTCAGTGGCGTTGCCCGGCGTGCGCGCAATGTGATAGCCACGCCCGACCAGATTGGTAATTAACTCACTGCGCAAGGCTTGAGCAAACGCCCCCGTGCCTTTAGCTTCACGTAGGTAATAACGATCACAAGGCGCGGTTGTTTTGCCACATGGCAAGGTCTTAAAGCCTTCGATCAGTGTTTCTGTCATGTCGTTGGCAATCGCCTTCCAATGCGCCGCCGATTGCAAGCGTTGCTGCTCGCTCGTGGCGAAATGGGTAGCACGAGGTACTTCACTATAGGGCGTACCAAATGGAGAACTGATACACCCAGACAAACCCAAACAAAGGCCAAGGGTCGCTAAGCCCGGCAGGTAACGGCACATCGGTAAAGGTATCTTGGGCATACGACAGACTCCAGTTAGGAGAAAGAGGAAGAAGAATACTGAGATGTCGAAAAGGCGACAAATGCCTGATTGGCTGATAAGAAAATCTCGCCCGACAAAGTTTGCCAGAGCGGAGAATGTTGCAAGCGATCTTGCACGGGGCCTTTCACTTCGGCAAAGTGCAAGCGAATACCTTGGCTAAGTAAATCACGATTTAGCTCAAATAAGGTTTCCATCGCAGTGCTATCCATCCGATTTACCGCACTCAGGATGAGCACCAAGTGTTTAGTAGCGGGGCGGTCACTGATTTCTTGGCGAATCCGTGTTTCTACCGCCTGCAAATTGCCAAAAAATAGGCTTTCATCAATCCGTAAAAACACGACCTGCGGCAAGGTTTCAACCTCATGGCGGTTGATATTGCGGAAGTGTTCGCTGTTGGTAATGCGCCCCACCACAGCGATATGGGGCGTACTGGCACGAAAGACCAAAGTAACTAAAGAAAAGACAATCCCTAGCGCGATCCCGCCCTCCAAGCCAAGCAATAACACCCCACCCGCTGTACCTAACAAAGCATACGCATCGGCGCGATCATATGCCCATGTTTGGCGCAAAGCAGCGGCATCAATCATGCTGGCTGCCGCTACCATGATGCTGGCGGCAAGAATTGCTAAGGGCAAATGGGTGAATGCCGTTGCTGCTCCTGCCACAATTAGCCACATTGCCACCGCAGAAATCAGACTTGCCAGCAGAGTTTGCGCCCCAGCGGCAACATTGACAGCAGAACGCGATACTCCCCCGCCCACTGGCATACCACCATAAAACGCCGCCACCACATTCGCCGCCCCAAGCCCCAACAATTCGGCATTAGCATCAATTTTTTCGCGGCGTTTAATTGCCAAGGCTTGTGCCATCGAAATCCCTTGCACCATGCCAACCAAGGCCATCAGCACAGCGGGCACAAGTAATTGGTGCACTGTTGGCAAGCTTGGCAAAAACCAAGTAAAACCGGGAATCCCCGCCGCAACTTGCCCAACCACGGCTAACTTACCACCTGCATCCAATTCCCAATATGCCACACAGGCAGTACCCAGCAGCACCACCACTAAAGGCATCAATCTTACGATAAAGGCAGCGGACGGTTTTTTTAGACCAAACTGTTCTAGCACCTGAGCTAGCATGATCTTTGTGGCACTCAGAACGATTAGAGAGCTCAGACCAAATAATAACGGCAAGGCTTGTGTTTCGCCCAAATGCGTCCATAAACCCGCAAGCATTGTCAGCATATTGCTACCACCGCTTGCCACACCAAGCAGGTATTTGATCTGGCTGATGATAATTAGGATTGCCGAGCCAGAAATAAAACCGCTGATGACCGGGCGACTGAGCAATTGCGCCAAGAAACCTAAACGCAACAAACCACAGGCACACAACATTAGTCCCGACAACAAGGACAAACTCGCCGCCAAGACCAGATATTCCCCTGTTCCTGCTTTTGCCAACGGACTCAGAATAGAAAAAGTCATGATCGCGGTAATTGCCACTGGGCCAACCGCTTGCACCTGGCTGCTACCTAACAAGGCATAAGCGACTACCGGAAAAATACTGACATATAAACCTGCTTGTGGTGGCAAACCTGCCAACAGGGCATAGGCCAAACTTTGGGGCAGCACCAAAATCGTGACAATCATCCCCGCCAACACATCGGCAGCGAGGTGTTGGCGCGGATAGGCTTGCAGCCATCCCGGCAAACACCTCACGCTTAAGGCCGCTAACTTAGCCTTCAAACTCATCAGGCATCGACAAGGTAGGGAAAGAGATGGCTGGATTTGCCTGATCCATGATCGCGGTCGTTTCGGTACTGGTTTCGGTTTCAGCCTCAACCGCTACACTATCTGGCAACTGATACGAGGCCAGCAATGCCAGCAAATCCTCTTCGGCATAAGGTTTGCCCAGATACGCCGTTGCCCCCAACGCGAAGGCATGTTCACGATGTTTATCTGCCGTGCGCGAAGTCACAATAATCACCGGTAAATTGGCATAACGCTCATCACCACGCACTTGACGCAGCAAATCAAAGCCATCCATACGCGGCATATCAATGTCACACAACATCGCCAAGGGGGCTTCTTGTTGCAGCATATCCAAGGCTTCAACCCCATCCCGCGCCGCCAAGACACGATACCCAGCTTTTTCTAACAAACGCGTGGTGATCTTGCGTACCGTTAAAGAATCATCCACCACCATGACCAAATCCGAGGCGGTTTCTGTGGGTTGGCTCAGTGGTGCAAAGGGGCTAAATTGCGCTTGGGTTTGTGCTGCACGTTGCGCTAAGGCAATGGGGTTAATAATTAACACCACCTGCCCATCACCCAAAATCGTCGCACCATCAATACCGACGACCCGTGCGAGTTGTGGCCCCACGTCTTTAACCACCACGTCTTGCTGGCCTTTGACCTCTTCCACCTGCACCGCCACACGTTGCGCCCCACCGCGCAAGAGAACAACCCAGTAATAGGGGCGAATATCGGGTTCACCTAAAGAATCACCCAATAAATTCGGAAGGAAATGGAAGGGGTAATTTTTCCCTAACCAAGTCACCTGTCCCGCGCTACGAATTGCCGCTAACTCCTCAAATTTAAGCTCTTGTACTTGCGCAATCATTGAGCTGGGAATGGCATATAACTGCCCACCGACGCGACAAATCACGGCTTGCATAATAGCCATTGTCAACGGCAGATGAATGATGAATGAGCTACCAACCCCGGAGCGAGTTTCAACGTCAATTTGCCCACCCAACACATCCAAGGCGGACTTCACCACATCCATGCCAATCCCACGCCCAGCCGCCGCCGTGACTTCGGTCGCGGTGGAGAAACCGGGGAGGAAAATGCAATCTAATAATTTTGGACTCGCCACCCCATCCCCCGGCTGGAGTAAGCCTAAGGAATGCGCCCGCGCCCAAATGCGTTCTAAATTCAGCCCTGCGCCGTCATCGCTCACCACCAGTTTGATTTCCCCGCCTTGGCGGCTGAGCAAAATACGCACTTCGCCCATTTCGGACTTGCCCTGTGCCAAACGTTGTTTAGGGCTTTCAATCCCGTGGCTCACCGCATTCCGCAGCATGTGTTCTAAGGGCGGCAAAATTTGATCCAACACCGCACGATCCAGCTCAATTTGCCCACCTTGGATAAACAAACGCGCCTGTTTCCCGGTGTCTTTACACGCTTGGCGCAAGGTACGTTGTAGGCGATCTTCGGCACTTTCAAACGGTAGTAAGCGCACGCCCATTAAGTCATCTTGCAAACCACGATGTAAGCGCGACTGGGCGGCAATCGCAGTATTAGCCTCTGCGACGTTATGCAATAAAGTTTGTTGCACCGTAGCGACATCATTCACTGATTCACTAATGATGCGGGTCAGTTCTTGGAAGCGGGTAAAACGATCTAGCTCCAACGGATCAAAAAACTCGTCAAATCCTTGGTCACGGCGGGCTTGTAGCTGTGCTTCGGCCTGAATTTCAATCTCACGTAATTGCTGATGCAAGCGGCTCACGTTATCGCTTAAATCATGCAAGGAGACATCCAACAAATTCATTTCTGACTGAATGCGATTCAGGGTAATCGCCATTTCCCCGGCCTCATTGGTCATTTTGTCGACCAATTCGGTACTCACCCGCAAACTTGGACGGCTTGCGCCCAGCTCATATTTTTCATCAAGCGAAGCCACGGTTTGCAAGACAGGAGCATCACCTATCGCCGCTTGTGGCTCAAGCAGGGCAGACTCTGCTAATGCCGCCACGCCTCCCGTGCTACTTTGTTGCTGTTGCTGATGGCGTAAGGAATTGAGTGTGGCAACCAGCCCATCACAATTGGCTTGTAACGCATCAATATCTTCGCGCCCAATTTCAGTTTTTTGGCATAAGGCTTCAACCTCTGCTTCTAAGGCATGAGTTTGCTCACCGAGCTGACTTGCCCCTGCCATGCGTGCGCCACCTTTAAAGGTGTGCAGTAAACGCGCCAAACCATGCCCTGCATCACGATTTTCTGGTTGGCTACGCCATTCGTTTAAACGCAAGCTAAAGCCGCTCACTAAGTCATCCGCTTCTTCCAAGAAGATCGCAAACACTTCCGGCTCAAGCACATCGCCTTGATGGGTTTGCAACTGTGCTAATGCCGCCGCCTCTTCGGGATTGCTTGGCTCACTCACCACCGCCCCCATTTCCTCAATGTCGGGCAGGGGCAAATCGTCGAGCGGCACGTCTAATGCAAAATCAAGCGTCTCCAATTCCGCCACTGGTTCTTGCTCTGTTATCCCGGTTACGGTAATAGCTGCCGCCTCTGGTTCATCAGGCTGTGGCTGCTCTCGGCTGTCTGGTTGTTCTAAGTCTAAGCTTGCCTGTTCTGCAACTTCTGCGTGCTCTGGGGTGATAGGGGGGGGCGTAGTGTCTAGCGGCTCCACCACAAGCTCTACAAGCTCCTCGACCTCTGGCACAGGCAAGCTCACCCGAACCGTCTTTTCTTGCTCTGCTTGTTCGTGATTGGGTGTATTTGGTACGGGGGTAACTACAGCAAACAAATTGCTATAGAACAAGGCATCATCATCATTCGCTGTACTAAGCAACGGTTCAGCACTCAAGGTTGGCTCTTGGCGCAAGTCAAAATCTTGGAATAGGTCTTCCAAACCCTGAACCGCCGGGAGTTCTGCCGAGGGTAATGGCTCAATTTCAGGAATGGTCAGTTCGGTTAATTCAGCAAAATCACTCGCACTCAGGAAAGAGCTAGGCTGGCTAGTGCTCAAAGAAGATAAAACCGTATTAGTGCCTACCGTTGTGCTTGTATCAATACTGGTATCAATATTGTTCGTAAGCGGTTGTGCAGGTTGGGCAATCAGCACCTCTGTCGGCGCAGGAACTTCAAGTACAGGAATATCGTCTGCATCCGCCTCCATATCACCATCAGTGCTTTCGCCTTCGCTAGAACTTGCCGGAACGGAGGTAGCGACCGCCACGACAGGAAGCACCAAATCAGGACGAATTGGCACGACATTATTTGCCGCATTCGGCGTATTCAGGTTAGCCAATGCTTCAGCTAACGGTGTCAAAGCGGGCAGTTTTTTCGGAACAGGTGGATACGCATAATTGGCATACAGCGCGTCTAAACGCGGCTCAAGGTCGGCGGGTAAAACAGGCTGTTCACCTTGCTTCAGCGTTGGTAGCACGTGGCTTAATGCGCTTAATACCTCGGTAAAACATGCGATAGCCACGGGATCAACCGGATTACCCGCACTGCTGCGCCGTTGCAAAGCGGCATCAAACGCATGTACCAGTTGGCTCACCGAGACTAAACCGACCGTGCCAGCAATCCCTGCCAAGGTATGTGCCGCCCGGCTCATGTCGAAAGAGGCAAGCTGTTGTGGCTTCACGCGCAGCTCTTCTATACCACGTTGCAAACTCGCCAAATGCCCCATCGCTTCACTACGGAATACATCAAACAAGGCGGGCGAAATTTTTAAGACTTGGCGCGGGGGTGTAGGTGGAGTCGGTGTGCTTGGGGCGATAGGCTCAACAGCAGATTCAATCTCTGCTGCCCCTAAATCAAGATCAAGCACCTCCACCACAGGGGCTGGTATAGCAACAATCGGTGCTGCCACCTGTTCGTTCTCTGCTGCAGATGACTCTGCTGGTTGAGATGGCAAAAGGGCAGGCAAGGGGTCTTGTACCCGTTGCCGAAGTTTGTCGGCGAGATGCAAGACACTCGCTGTTTCAGGTAAAGGCTGTTCTGGTCGATGCAAATGCGTTAGCCACGCACTAAACAAACGATGTGACAACGAGATTAGCTCAAGTAACTGTGCTTCAACCGCAATATCTTGGCGTAACCAAAGATTCAAGGTCTGCTCAACCTCCCA
Source organism: uncultured Rhodocyclaceae bacterium (assembly GCA_964578025.1). Classification (GTDB taxonomy): domain Bacteria; phylum Pseudomonadota; class Gammaproteobacteria; order Burkholderiales; family Rhodocyclaceae; genus CAZOBT01. Next base: position 13,244 of record CAZOBT010000012.1, read on the forward strand.
TGCCACCTCACCTAAATCCTGTAACCCCACCATCCGCCCACTGCCTTTCAGCGTATGGACATTACGGCGAATACTAGTTAATACCTCCCGATTAAGCGGTGCTGCACGTAACTCATTCAGGCTGTTTTGTAGCTTGCTTAAAACCTCAGCAGCTTCTTCTAAAAAGATTGCCAATAAATCACGATCAATCGCCGCTTCACTTTCGGGCTTGCTTGGTACAACAGCGGTTGTACTGACGATAATTTCTGGGGTAGGAGGTGGCGCAGGCGGCATTGCCTCTTCCAAGGTTTTTGCCACCGAGGGGGGCGGCGTACTGGCAGGCAGAGGCAGGCCAAGCAGGGTTGCAATCGCTAATAGTTGGTGGGCAATGTCCACATGCGCTTGTTGTAATACTTGCAACGCACCATAAGCTTGCTCTTTTAAACCATGATTGCCCGCCAAATCAGCATCTTCATGCAAAGTGCGTAACGCAGCAGACAAAGAACTTAATACCTCTGCCTCATTCGACAAGCTATCCCGCTGCTCCAGCAGGTCAGAGACCAAAGCCAATGTCTGCTTGTGTTGGCTGCGCAACAACTGCGCTAAACCTTGCTCGGCATGGCTCTGTACAGGAGGTCGCCCATGATGCAAACCCTGTAATTGTTGTAGGAAATCACTAAAGTCCTTGGGGCCATGTTGTAAAGCATCAATGTAAAAGCCAAGGGTGGAAATATCGTTCGCAATCGCCTCAAATCCGTTGGGATTCACCACACCATCTTGTAAGCCCAAAATATGATGCATGGTCTTTTGCAGATACGCCGCCGCATCGGGCTGATCAATCGTACTCAAGGCAACGATGATTTGTTCCAGTGGCTGGCGTAGCTCCTCCAAGCTCGGGGTGTGTTTGGGCTGACGGAAATAGTTATCTAAGACTTGTTCAACCTGTAGCAAATGCCCCTGCACATCCCGTGCCACTTGCCCAACATGCAAACGCGTACCTGCCGCCGCCGCCAAAGCTGCCAATAAGGGCGGGCTATCAGGGGCAGGGGTGACATGGCCTTCTCGACTTAATTGCAAGCGTGTCACCATTAAGTCCAAGGTATGCAAATATTCATCAGGCAAATCACCATGATGCGTTTGGGTATAAAGCAATACGCGCAACGCCGTCGCAATTTCGCGCCCCATATTCCGATTTGCCTCGGCATCATTGGTTTGTAATGGTGCAAGTAATTGGGCGGCGGAGGCATAAATGGCGCGAATCAACTCACCAATAATCTTTGGCTCGGTATTTAGGGTGAGACGAATAAGGTGTTGGATATGCTCGGCAAACGCTGGCAAGGCGGAAGCGTTGCCCGCCGAATAGCGATACCACAGCTCATCGCCCAAGGCGACAGCTTCACGCAAGCGGCGCATCGCCATATCGCGTGGAGAGCTAGGCTCAGGCAGCAAGGCCGCAAGCTGATACGCCGTCCGAATTTCGTCGCATAACTCGGATGAGCCTTGGGGAATAATCGCAAGAAAATATAAGGCTTCACGCAACACGCGCTCAGCAATTTGTCCCGGTGCATCTTGGCTACGGCGTAATTGCAAATCCAAAGTCGAACAAAGCTGTCGTGCATCGGGATCATTAAACAACATCGGCAATGCTAAAGCTTCCACAAATGCCCGTGCCACCCGCCAGAAAGCTTGCTGTAGCCCTGTTTCTTGCAATGCTTCAACAGCCACTAAGGCCGAGAGCATCTTCTGCCGCCCAGCTTCTGCTTCATGGCTAGGGTGGGGATGGCGTAGCCACGCCAACAATCCTAATTGAAAGGTATTACGCTCATGCTTAATGCAACTAGCACGCTCTTCCCCATGCAACACCGCCCGCAGGTTTTCGACCTCATTACTACTATGTTGCGGCTCCCACGTTAAATCGGGAAAGAATAATGCGCCTGGACTCATGCGCGGCTTGCCCCGTGCTTGTGCTAAGGCTTGTAACTGCGGCAATAAGCGCAAGGGTTGATTTGGCATCCCCGCCAGCAAATCATCCAAATAAATACCAATGGCAATAATCGTTTGATCCAGAACATCAAGGCGTTCTGGTTCAGGGGGATGCACGCCATTGTCTAACTCATCGAGTAAGTTTTCTTGGGCTTCGGTGAGTAAGGTCAAACCCTGTAAATTAATAATCGCCAACGCCCCATGCACTTGATGCAAATGGGTACGACAGAACTTAAATTGTGTTCGGTTCTGCGTTTTACGAAATTCCTCAAGTGCGGCATGTGCACGTTCAAGGGCAAGGTCGATTTCCCCTTTCACCCAATTCAATGGGCTAGGGTCGAAGGACAAAGGATCGGGAGCAAGTTCTTTCAATTTTTAATTCACCTTGAATCCAGCAACGGATTGTTTTAATTCGCTGACTTGACGCTCTAAAGTCGTCACCGATTGCGCCGTATGTTGCGTACCAATGCTTGTTTGTTCAGTAATCTGCAAAATGAGCTGCATTTGTTCAGCGACTTGGCTGGCGGTACGGGCTTGTGCCTGCGTCGCCTCGGCAATTCCAGCAATCAAATTACTCATTCGCGCCGAAACCTCGCCGACTTCACTTAATGCTTTACCTGCACCATCCGACAGCCGCGCCCCCTCAACCACATCAAGGGTAGATCGCTCCATCGCACTCACCGCATTACGGGTGTCGGCCTGAATGGTTTTAACAATCTTGGCAATTTGTTGCGTGGCTTGGCTCGAACGTTCTGCCAGCCGTTGCACTTCTTCTGCCACCACCGAAAAACCACGCCCCGCATCACCAGCACTGGCAGCCTGAATCGCTGCATTTAAGGCCAACACATGGGTTTGCTCGGTAATGTCAGAGATCAGTTGCACAATCTCACCAATTTCCATCGAATTTTCGCCCAAGCGTTTAATGCGTTTGGCGGTTTCTTGGATTTGCTCACGAATCCCATTCATGCCCTTCATTGCATCTTGTACCGCTTGCGCCCCATGTGTCGCCACATCTAACGCTTGCTGGGCTGCCGCCGCAGAACGATTCGCTTCGGCTGAAACCTGATGCATCGAACGATACATAGCCTGTGCGGTGATTTCGGCATCGCGAATTTGTTGTCCTTGTTGGCGAGCGGCGGCTAAAAGCTCTTGCGAAGTTTGCGCCGTCGCGGCACTGGTTTCTGCCACGCCTTCGGCAGCGGTATTGATACGTTGCACCGTTTTACGAAACTCACCCACGGTATAGTTAATCGAATCGGCAATCGCCCCAGTAATGTCCTCATTAACGGTGGTCTTAATGGTCAAATCACCTTGCGCCAATGCCCCTAGCTCATTCATTAAGCGCAAGATCGCCTCTTGGTTTTGCTGATTTGTGCGCTCCAAACTATGCCGTTGGCCTTTTGCATTACGGTTACGCTCTGCCATGTCTTGCCGATACAAAACGAAAATGCCAAAACTAAGTAACAAAGCCAAGAGCAACAACACAAATGCCGTACTTGCAAACGGAAAGCCTACATCTTCACCCGTTGCCCCAGCACCCGATAGCCACGCATCACTGGCAACGGTCAGTGCATTCAGGGCTTTCTTCACCTCGCGCTGCTGTTCTTGCAGACTTAAGAACACACTTTGTTCATTGAGCAAGGCAAAAATATGCGTTTGAGTTTGCTCAATCGCTTTCGCCAATCCCGCGATGCTTTCAGGGGAATCGCTTGTTATCTCTGGCGAATTTTGTACAGCATTCCATAGGCTGCGTAATTCAATCAATTGCCGCTCCAACTGCGTCAATAAATCAGGGCGCGGGCCATCGCTATGGGTTAACTCTTGTGCCGTTGTGGCAATTTTGTCTGCCAGTTGCAACATATTGCTTACCAGCTCAAGACGTGGCTGCACGCGTTGGCCTTTAAATGACGTTGTTACGCCGTTGCTCTGCTGTTGTTGCACATATTGTTGGTAGCTACTGGCTTGAATTGCCAACGGATTAGGCTGTGCAGCCAAAGGCGGCAAATGTTCAGTAAAAAGTGCTAAGCCTTTTTCTTGCGCCAAAAATTTACTTAAGGCTTGATCGGCCTTTTCCCACACTGGCTGTAAGTTTTGCCGACTCACTTCTTCTGGATAATTCGCAAAGGCAGTAGCTAATCGTTGCCGCCCATCGCGCAATTGTGGCAAAGCACTTGGCGTACCTTCGAGCAAATGTAGGAAATGGGTACGCAAAGCATGTGTTTGCTCACGCAAACCCAACACCTGTGTTTGTCGCCCTAAGACGTGTTCGGTTTGGCGTTGCCCAAAATAAATGAAGGTACAACTTAGGACTAGGCATAAGACCAACAACACGGCAAGAGCACGAATAAACAGCATTGGGCTAAGTGAAAAGCGGCCTTTACCTTGCAGTGCGGCGAATACATTTGGCCCTAAAGAAAACGGGCCAACTGAACGTGGCGCATGACGTGAGTGTGAAACCGCAGAAGAGCGAGTTGGTGGCGGTGAGGATGGTGGAGGATTTGCACTAAGCATGACTAAGCATGAATCAAAGATTAAGAGCCAACATGAAGAAACGTAGGCGCGAGCAATAATTTCGGAACAGATAACAAATACCACAGTTCGCCATGTTTGTCGGTAAAGGCATGCTCACACCACGCGCTATATTCTTTAGGTGCGGCTTGTACTGTGTAATCACTGGATTTACATAAGCCCAAGGCACGAGAAATCAGTAGGGCAGCATTGTGCTTATGTTTTTGCCCTAATAGCAGTAGCCGTGCATTTGCATCACGCGGCGTTGGGAATCCTCCCAAAAAAATCGACCAATCTGTTACGGCATATACCTTGCCACGCACATTCGCTACCCCAAGCAAACTTGGCTTGGTTAGCGGGACAGAGTACAAGGTAGGGCATGGTTCAATTCCACCTGCATCGTGCAAAGAAATTAACCAACGGCTTGCCCCCGCTTCAAACGCTAACAGCGAGTTAGCCAGCGGCTGCCCTTCAGCCGCCGCAAAGCGTTGATTTAGATACTGCTGAAACTCGCGTAAATTGACCTGACGTGACATTGCATCAATCGCTATCCGTCTGGCTCAAGGAAAAGCAGCGATCTTGCTCAGCAAGACATCAGGATCAAGCGGCTTAACCAAATAATCGACCGCCCCTTGGCGTAAGCCCCAAATCTTGTCGGTTTCCTGCCCTTTGGTGGTGCACATAATGATTGGAATATGTTGTGTTGCCGGGTCATTATGTAATGTGCGTGTTGCTTCAAAACCATTCATATCAGGCATCACCACATCCATCAAAATCAAATCTGGCTGCATCGTTCGAGCGGTGGCAATTCCTTCATTACCATTCATTGCCAAAGCAACTTCATAGCCTTGCAATGACAATACTTCGAGCAGAAATAACCGCTCGGTAGGAGAATCATCAACAACCAAGATTTTCTGTATAGGCATGGTCAATCTACGGAAGGCTTAGTGCGTTGCAATGTGGCGTAATGGCGCGAATTGCGCCACCACCTCTAACAATTTTTCACGGGTAAATGGCTTGGTCAAATAATGATCTGAACCAACCATGCGCCCTCTGGCTCGATCAAACAAACCATCTTTTGACGACAACATAATGAATGGCGTTTGATGGAAGTGGCTATGTTTCTTGAGCAAGGCACAGGTTTGATAACCATCTAAACGCGGCATCATGATGTCGCAAAACACCATGTCTGGCTGATGGTCAGTAATTTTTGCCAAGGCATCAAAGCCATCTTCTGCAAGAACAACTTGGCAACCGGCTTGACCAAGAAAAATCTCCGCACTACGGCGAATCGTATTACTGTCATCAATGACCATGACTTTAATGCCTTGCAGGATTGCTTGGGATGGTGAGGTGCACGCCAATTCAGACAATTTTTTACTCCTAACTTGGTACTCGACCAAGAAAAACAAGGCAGAACCATGAATCACGCACCACACACAACAACGCGCCAAGCATGGCAAAGACAGTAAGCCAACCGCAAAAGGGACTTCCCTACTTTAGCGTTTAAGTTGCCGGATTTCTAGTCTTGTGTCACTTTTGCACACAATTTGCTTTTTTAGACAAAGTTAGACAAAGGAAATCCTCATGGCGGGAAGTAGCTTATTGCTGTTAATTGATGACATCGCTGCACTGTTAGATGATGTTGCAGTCATGACTAAGGTTGCTGCCAAAAAAACGGCAGGAGTCTTAGGTGACGATCTGGCTCTGAATGCCGAACAAGTGGCAGGCGTGCGCGCCGAGCGTGAATTACCTGTCGT
>CAZOBT010000013.1:0-17123 GCA_964578025.1 uncultured Rhodocyclaceae bacterium
GCACGACAGTGCGGAATTCTTGCAAACCGAAGAAGACATGGCGGCTTATCTGGATGCTTGTTTTGAAGAGGCGGGGGATGATCCGGCATTTATTGCCCATGCACTTGGGGTGATTGCTCGTGCCAAAGGTATGTCTCAGCTAGCGCGAGAAACCGGGTTGGCGCGAGAAAATTTGTACAAAGCTCTCTCATCAAACGGCAATCCAGAATTTGGCACAATTCTTAAGGTAATCAAAGCATTGGGCTTGCGTCTCCATGCGCAGACAGCCTGATCTAATCAAAAAGACACAATGAAACTTCAATTTCTTGGGACATCGGCAGGAATGCCAACTAAGCAGCGCAATGTGTCAGCGACGGCGGTTTTACCCGAGCAAGGTAAAGCTTGGTATTTGGTGGATTGTGGGGAAGGGACGCAGCAGCAGCTTTTGCATACCAAGCTCAGTCTGAATACCCTAGCGGCGGTGTGTATTACCCACATTCATGGCGATCATTGCTACGGTTTGCCCGGTTTGCTCTCTAGCGCGAGTATGAATGGGCGCACTGCCCCGCTGGTCGTACTTGGCCCCGCCAGCCTTGGTGCATTTTTTGATGCCTTAATGCAGCATTGCGGCTTTTATCTGAGCTACCCTGTGGTGTTTGTGCCCGTGGATGGGGCAATGGCGCGGCGGGAAATGCCTTGTGATGATTTTTTGATTGACGTTGTGCCGTTATCGCACCGTGTGCCTTCGTATGCCTATATTTTTACTGAAAAAAATATTACGCCCAGCTTAAATACCGCACGCTTGCTCGCGGAAGGCGTGCAACCGGGGCCGGTGTGGGGTCAATTACAACAAGGGCAAGATGTCACCGTCGCGGGGCGTAAATTGCATAGCAAAGACTATGTGTTGCCACCACGTCGCCCGCGTAAAATCATTGTGGCGGGGGACAACGACACGCCAGCTTGTTTACACGCTCATATGCAAGGGGTGGATGTCTTGGTACATGAAGCGACCTATACCGCCGATATTGCCGCAAAAGTTGGGCGCGAAACCGGGCATAGCCATGCCGGTTTAGTGGCGCAATTTGCCAGTGAAGCTAATTTGCCCAATTTGGTACTCACTCACTTTAGCCCACGTTATACCGAATCTGACACCTCCCCCTGTCTCGCCGACATCGCCAAGGAAGCCAGAGAGGTTTACACCGGACAACTGTTTTTAGCAGACGATTTTGCGCAATACCAGTTAAGTACGCATGGGGTATTGCAGCCACAGCAGGTTTAATGCCCTCCTGCCTCGTTTGCCAGTTTTTTGTGCATTTGCCGTGTGCCCCAAGCGACAAGGCCAGCGATGATTGGGATGGAGATAGCGGTCATGACATCGGTGTTAAGGTGGTGTAGCTCTTTTGTGCCTTTGGCTAGGTATTGCACCAGTTGCGAGCCGTAGTAAGTCAGGACGATCACCGACAAGCCTTCTACCGCTTCTTGCAGATGCAGTTGGATTTTGGCGCGGCGGTTCATTTGCGTCAGTAATTGCTGATTCTGCTCTTCCAAGGCCAAATCAACACGGGTGCGTAAGAGTTGGCTGGTGCGGGCGATGCGGGCGGAAAGTTCGTTTTGCCGCCGTGCCATGGTGGCGCAGGTGTTTAAGGCGGGGGCAAGGCGGCGTTCCATAAAGCCACGAATCGTCGGCAAACCGGAAACATGGCTTTCTTTTAATTCATTGACCCGTTGTTGCACTAGGCGGTAATACGCTGCCGATGCGCCAAAGCGGAAGTTAGTCCGGGCAATCGAATGTTCAACCTCAGCGGCGAGGCGGGTTAAATCGTGCAAAATCGCCGATTCTTCGGCGTTATTTGTCATGTTTGTTGTGTTCTCTGCGGCAGCTTGCGTTTGCCCAATGCGGTCAATTAAGGCCGCCAGCTCTTCTTCGGCACGAGCAACGAACTTGCCCACTTCTTTGGCAATTGGGAAGGCCAATAAGGCCATGAGGCGATAAGTTTCGATTTCTAATAAACGCTGCAAACTGCGCCCAGCGCGTAAGCGACCGAGGCTTTCGTCGATCAAGGTAAAACGCGAAAAGCCTGTCTCGGCATCTAAACGGAAATCGGTAAATACCCACGCGGCTTGCCCACCAATACGCGAAGCCACAATGACCTCGCCGGGCGTGAGCAGCTCTTGCAAGACAAGCGCAGGGGCGTGGTCGTTGGCGGCTAAGACTTCGACATGGGTCGCCACCATTAACTGCCCTGGAAGCTGCGCCAACCACGCCGGATCAACGTGGCGCAAGGCCACTTCGCCAGAACGGGCTGGCTGCTGCGGGGTGACGAAGAAGGTGTAGCTGGAAAACTCGTTATGCCGCTCCCACTTCAAAATAAAGTTGGGGGTATGCAGCAAACAATGCGCTGCCCCGGCGGGGGGAAGAGCTAAGTTATTGGCCTCGGCTAACTGTTTCAGCCGCTCCCGCTCTTGGCCTAAATTTTCTGCCCCCGACACCAAGGCAAGGTAAGACACCAACATCGGTGCGGTAATCGGCAAGGGAGGACGGGCATGTAGCTCGTCGTTCAGGCTTTGTCGCCACGGATGGTGGCGGAAATTGAGTGGGCTGGTCGTCATACCTTATTTAGAGCAAATAATTTGGAACAACTAATGCACGCTACGTTGTGCCAGCAATTCGCGGATCACGCGCACGGTGTCGATGTTGGATTGCTCGTAGGCGGATTTCACATAACCGACATATTGCGCATCTTCACCTTGGGTGGTGGATAGCGTGGTGGCGTAGGTAAAGCGTAAAAATAAGGCGAAGGGTTCGGGTTCTTCAATCTGAATCACCAAACTGCCGCCCGCATGGGTTTCCCCGGCGGCAATATCAAAACGTACTGATTCACCCAGTTGCAAGGTCACACGATCACGAATCGCGGCGGGGCCAAAGTCTAAAACACGCTCAATTACCGTATCGCTACGGCTAACCACAGTGCAGCTTTCTAAACCGGGCAAAAAGGCTTCGGGCTTATCGACGCGCTGCATCAAGCCGTACCACAACTCGTCGCGGCTGACAGTTTCGATAAAGGGATTATTTGGCTCGTTAATTTGGATCAGATGTTCAAAATGCACAGTACAACTTCCTTCGTGGCTAAGCAGCAAAAAACAAAGGCAGGATTGTAGCCCTGCCTTTTGTGTTTGCGAGTTGTTCGCGCTTATCGCCGCCAACCATACCCACCATGACCATAACCATGATGGTGATGATGCCCACCACCAGAATAGCCGGGACGAATTACCATCGTTGGGGCAGGGCTAACAATCACCGGGGCTGGAGCAACAGGAACAACCATGCGTGGGGCAGGCGTTGTTACGACCACTTGGGGAACAGGTTGTGGGGCAGGGTAATACTCAACACGGGGTTGCTGTACAACGACGGGAGCCGGTTGGCTAACCACCACAGGCGTAGATGTAACAACGCGGCTATGGGAATAATGGGGTGGTGCAACCACGCAGGCAGACAGTAAAACGGTAGGCAGACAGACAGTGCAAAGACGGCGTAGGTAAGACATGTGCAAACTCCAACAAAAAGGTTATTTCTTCCTGCCATGTCAGCAATTTGCCTGCAACAGGTAGACTCGTACCCAGTTAAAACGCAGCAACTGCTTTCTGGCAGACAACTGGGCGGGCAGATGCCGTAATTGACACGGCTCGCGCTTTATTTGGTCTAAAGATAAAAATTACCTTATAGGCTATGTTAAACCTAATTTGTTAATTAACCAATTGATTTGGTCTTTGATTTTCGTCGAAGACTTTAGTCACAAACCATCACAAAGAAAGACAAGAACACTATGCAGCTTGAACGTATTTTGCATTGCCAAGGCTTTGGTAGCCGGAAAGAAGTCCGTCGTTTGATTCGGGCGGGTTGGGTCGAAATTGCCGGGGAAGTGTGCGACGACCCGTTTGCTGACTTTGCCACTGAGAACCTGAGTTTTACGGTGGATGATGAAACTTGGCAGTATCAAGAACAAGCGTATCTGATGCTGCACAAACCAGCGGCTTACGAAACCTCACACAAGCCGATTCATCACCCCAGTGTTTTTTCTTTACTGCCCGAACCATTGCGCACGCGGGGCGTACAAGCCGTGGGACGTTTAGATCAAGACACAACCGGCCTGCTTTTGTTTACCGATGATGGGCAATTTATTCACCGTTTAAGCTCGCCGAAACGCCAGATCGCCAAAACCTATGTGGTGACGACTAAACACGAAATTACCCCGGAACAAATGGCTAATTTACAGTCTGGCGTGCTGCTGCATGACGAAACTGAGCCGCTTGCCGCGCATGAATGTAGCTTGTTAGCCCCCAACCGCTTACGCCTAGCGATTACTGGCGGCAAATACCATCAGGTGAAACGGATGGTTGCCGCCGCTGGCAATCGCGTTGAGCAACTGGAGCGCGTGGCGATTGGCAATTTGCATTTACCCCATGATCTCGCCCCCGGTACTTGGCGATGGTTAAGCGCGGCAGAAGTCCAAGCCGCTCAAACGGGCATTGCTAATGTGTAATTGCCGCTAAAAATTAGGATTGGCAAGCTCCGGTAAAAAGCTTGCCACTTTGCGCTGGAGCTAGCCCACAAAGGCCGCATCCATATAGCCATATTTAAAGCCGCGTTCTGAAAGCCGGAGACGGTTCAATGCTGGGCCTCGGACTCGCTGCGCTCCTCCGGGCTACATTTGGCCTAAGCTTGATAGATGTCTTTAATCATCAAGATGGTATTTAGTTGGCGTTGTTGTTTGCGCTCTCGTTCATCTGCGCCACTACGAATAAAGCCGTTGCGCTCATAGAAGGCGCGGACTTTTTCTGTGTTTACTGCATCGACGGTAATTAGACGCACGGCAAAAAATGAATCAACCACCATGCCGTAAATAAGGGTTAGCAAGTAAGAGCCTAGACCGGAGGTTTGATATTTGCTCGCAACAGCAAGCTTGGTAAGTTTTACTGCTGGGTAGTAGCTAATTGGAGCCATAAATGGCAAGCCTAATTCGAACTTCTCCGTCTCAGTTAGGCGTACAGAATCTGCGGATAGGCTGAAATATGCGACAGGAGCGGTTTCACTACCTAGAAAAACTAGCGTTGTGCTTGTGATTCCATGTGCATGGTAATCTCGCGCATCGTCAAACAAAAAGTTTTCTAACTCTGCCCGCCCACAAGAAAACCCCTGCAAATCTTCTGGGGCTAGTTCTTGAATATTCCGCAATACCAAACTTTCGGGGTCAATCACCATGTTTCTTTGTATTTGTAGCTAAGGGGCGAGCAAAGGCGGCTTTGGCGGCTTGGGTGTAGTGTTGTAGTTCTTGGCGACGTTCTGGGCTTAGGGTGATTTTGCCCACATACTGGAGTAGCTCCCGGCTCGCTTCGGGGCTAAGGCGTGGAGTTTCTTGGAAGGCAGCAGGTTTCATCATTTTGCTCATTAAGATTGATTTTGTCAGTGTAGCACTGATTAAAATAGTATTTGGTCTATAGTAAAACTAACAATACCCAACATGCTTTATAGGAAAATTTCTAATTTGGTCTTTATGTGCCAGAGGGTTTGCTTTCTAGGTAGTGGTTGATGGCAACGAGGGAGTTGCTGGTGGTTTGTCAAGTTTGCAACTTTCTCCGCCACTGCCTAATTTCCCCCTGTTGCCACACGGATTTCGACGCGGCGGTTTGCGTCGGCGTAGGGGTCGTTGGGGATTTTTAATTTGTCGAAACCGAAGCCCATCGGGATCAGTTGGGCGGCGGGGAGGCGGTGTTTTTCGATCAGGTAACGCCGGGCGGAGAGGGCGCGTTCGCAGGAGAGGCGGTCGTTGTAGTCACGTTCGCCTCGCTTGTCCGTATGCCCGGCAATGATAAAGCGTTGTTTGGCAAAGGCTGGGGTGTTGATTGCCTGTGCTAAGGCATCCAGTTGTTCGCGCCCGGCAGGTAATAAGGCAGCTTCACCCAAGGCAAAGGCAATGTCCAAATCAACCTTGGGTTTGCTTTCAACATACAAATCACGGGTCAGGATTTCGCCGCGCAAGCCGCTGCTATTTTCTAAGTCACGGCTAATCGCCGGGTCGCAAATGCGGGTGCTGGCATCTGGGTTGGCGCGGGGGCGGAAGGCGCGTACCAAGCCGTTTTCCCCAATCGGTGTTTGTAGGGATTGCACAATCTCATCGGCTTTTAACAAAGTTTGTGCTTGAGCGGGCAAGGTGGTGAAGTTGCACACGCTGAAGATCAGCAGCAGAGAAAATAGGTGGCAATGTACGGCAAAGCGTGAAGAGGACATGATCTATGCTCCAAGACAATCTAGCCAGAATTTTATGTTGGTCTATGATAAAAAACACCATGCTATATCGACTACAGCATGGTGTTTTTAGTTTGGTCTATTTATTGCTACTACAGTTACGGTAGTGGTTTTTCTAAGCGATACAGATCACTGACCGTTTCACGTTCACGAATCACATGCACCGTGTCGCCATCAACCATTACTTCACAGGCACGGGGGCGGGTGTTGTAGTTGGAACTCATCGCCATGCCATAAGCTCCGGCAGACATTACCGCTAACAAATCGCCGGGTTCAATCGCTAACGCCCGCGCTTGCCCAAGGAAGTCGCCCGATTCACACACTGGGCCAACCACATCGTAAACGTGAGTCGCACTCGCACGGGGAACAACGGGATTGATGTCGTGCCATGCTTCGTACAAGGCGGGGCGCATCAAATCGTTCATGGCGGCATCAATGATGGCAAAGCTTTTTTCACTGCCGGGCTTGAGGAATTCAACCTTGGTCAGCAATAAGCCCGCATTCCCAACCAAACGGCGACCGGGTTCAAGCACCACTTGCACCTTACGGCTTTGCAGTTTGTCGAGTAAGGGGGTGAGGTAGCTGGCAACGCTGGGTTGCTCATCCCCTTCTTTATAACGAATACCCAAACCACCGCCTAAATCCAAGTGGTGAATAGTGATCCCCGCCGCATCTAAGTCATCCAGCAAAGCCAATACACGGTCTAAAGCTTCGACAAAGGGGCTGGGGTCAAGCAGTTGCGAACCGATGTGGCAATCAATCCCAGTTACTTGCAAATGGCTCAAGCTGGCGGCGTATTGGTACAAAGGCAAGGCATCTTCATACGCCACGCCAAACTTAGCTTGCTTTAAACCAGTGGAAATATAGGGATGCGTTTTCGGGTCAACGTTGGGATTAACCCGCAGGCTAATCGGAGCACGTTTGCCTAAACGGGCGGCGACGCTGTTGAGGCGGTCTAATTCGGGGGCGGATTCAACGTTAAAGCAGAAAATCCCCGCTTCTAAAGCCAATTCCATTTCAGTTTCGGTTTTACCAACCCCCGAAAACACGACTTTTTGCGGATCAGCACCAGCGGCTAGCACCCGCTGCAATTCTCCCCCAGACACAATGTCAAACCCTGCGCCTAAACGCGCAAACAAATTGAGAATTGCAAGGTTGGAGTTCGCTTTTACCGCATAGCAAACGAGGGCATTTGCCCCGGCGGCATGGTTATCTAAAACCTCACGAAACTCTTGGTAAGCGGCGGTCAACGCATGGCGAGAATACACATAGGTCGGTGTGCCGTGGGCGGCAGCAATAGCGGTTAAAGGCACGGCTTCGGCATGGAGCACGCCGTTTTGGACAGAAAAAACGTTCATTGGGCAGAATCCTTGACCGTGTTAGCATCCCGCGCCGACGCGGAATTGCCACTGGTCGTCGTTGTCGTAGTGGTAGTAGGAGCGGTGGTGTTGGTTGTTGGCGTGGTCGTTGCTGGTTTGTTCTCTACTTTTGGGGCAAGCCAGCGATTGAGCAACGGGGGCGGTGGTGGCCCGGGTGGTAATACCAAGCCACCGCGAATGCCACAGGCACTAAGGAACAGTGGCAGTAAGCACAAAAGAATGGGGCGCATTTGTCGTGATGCGTAAGGTTAAAAATTAAGCGGACGATGTTAGCACAGCATGAATCAGACCATGGACGAGAAAGACTTTATTCGCCTTGCCGAAACTACCTTGGCAGAAATTGAAAGTGCCGTTGAAAATGTAGATGAATTGGATTTCGAACTCAAACCCGGTGGGATTTTGGAGTTGGAATTAGACAACGGCAGTAAGATCATCATTAACCAACACCGTATTGCCCAAGAAATCTGGGTGGCGGCGCGTTCCGGTGGCTTTCATTTTCGCTGGAATGCTACCCAAGCAACATGGCATGACACCCGTGATGGTACGGAGTTAAAACAAAAAATTACCGCCTTGCTCAAGGAACAAGGCGGTATTGCACTACATTGGGATTAGGTTAAAACTTAATCGGCAGGCGGTGTAGCCGCCGCTTCAGCACCACCATCACCCTCTGATTTTTCTACCGGTGGGCGGGGTGGGGGGTCGGCGGGTACATTTTCTGAGTAGTAGTACTGCTTACCTTTTTGCGTTAAACCTTCAGGCGGCTGCATATAGGTTTCTGGCACGCCTTGTAAGGCTTTGCTCATGAAACTAATCCAGATCGGCAAAGCCGCCGCACCGCCTGTTTCTTTGTCACCAAGTTTGCGAGGTTGGTCAAAACCCATCCATGCACAACCAACTACAGTGACGTGGTAGCCACAGAACCAAGCATCAAGGTACTCGTTGGTTGTCCCTGTTTTTCCGGCAATGTCTTTGCGCTTCAATACCGCCGAAGCACGAGCTGCCGTACCGTGGCTGGTAACGTCACGCATGATGTCATCCATCAAGAAGGCATTACGGACATCAAGCACCCGCATATTTTCATCCCCCGCTTTGGGCGGGCTGAACTGTGCAAGAACATTACCTTTGTCATCGGTAATGTTTTTCACGACATACGGTTCAATACGGTAGCCACCATTGGCAAAGACCGAGTAAGCACGCACCATTTGCCATTGTGTTACCGAACCTGCTCCCAAGGCCATTGTTAAATAGGGGGGATGCTTTTCGGCATCAAAGCCAAAGCGGGTGGCAAATTCTTGGGCATAACCCGTACCAATGCTTTGCAAAATCCGAATCGAAACCATGTTCTTTGATTTTGCCAATGCGGTACGTAGCTTCATCGGGCCTTCATAGTTGCCATCGTAGTTTTTCGGCTCCCAAACTTGCCCCCCGGTTTGCCCAGATGAAATACTGATTGGCTCGTCGGCAATAATTGAGGTTGGGGTGAAGTTCTTGTCTAGCGCGGCGGAGTAAATAAATGGCTTAAAGCTAGAGCCGGGTTGCCGCCAGCCTTGGGTGACATGGTTAAACTTATTACGCCCAAAATCAAAACCACCAACTAAAGCGCGAACTGAGCCATCTTCTGGGCTTGCTGCCATAAAGGCGGCTTCAACTTCAGGAAGTTGCAAGACTGACCAACGGCCTTTGTCATCTTGTTGGATACGGATCACCGCCCCCCGCTTAATCCGCTTATTGGGTGGAGCACGTTCGCTCAACATTGATTGTGCAAAACGTAAGCCTTCAGAGGGAATCGTAATAACTTCACCACCACGACGATACGCCTTAACCCCTTGGTTTGAGGTGGAAAGGACAATGACTGGGATCAGGTCATCAATATCAGGAACGTCTTGCAATAAGACATCTAACGATTCGTCCTGATCGTTTTTAACATCGCTCAAATCAACATAAGATTCCGCTCCACGATAGCCATGACGGCGGTCGTAATCCAACACGCCACGGCGTAACGCTTGGTAAGCAGTGATTTGTTCTTCACGATTGATTGTGGTGTACACCTTTAAACCACGGGTATACACCTCATCAGGGAAGCGGTTTGCCGCAATCTGGCGAGCCATTTCCATCACGTACTCGGCATGAATTCCCATATCGTTGGCATCACGCTTGACAACAAGCGGATCGTTCAACGCTTGTTGATACTGTGCATCATCAATGAAGTGCAATTCATGCATTCGCCGGAGCACATATTGTTGGCGTAAACGTGCACGTTTCGGGTTAACCACTGGATTAAAGGCTGAAGGAGCTTTGGGTAATCCTGCCAGCATCGCCGTTTCGGCAAGGCTTAAATCTTTCAATGGTTTGCCAAAGTAAATTTGGGCAGCGGCAGCGAAACCATACGCACGTTGTCCAAGAAAAATCTGGTTAACATACAGTTCAAGAATTTGATCTTTGCTGAGGTTCTTTTCGATTTTGAAGGAAAGCAGAATCTCGTAGAGCTTGCGGCTATAGGTTTTCTCACTGGAGAGAAAAAAGTTTTTTGCCACTTGTTGTGTGATTGTTGATGCACCTTGGCGTTTTTGCCCTGTAACCAAATTTGTGAGGGCAGCACGTGTTAAACCAACCACATCAATGCCACCATGCTGATAGAAGCGATCATCTTCAGCCGCCAAGATGGCTTGTTTCATGGTGGAAGGGACATCATTAATCGCAATCAGGGCGCGACGCTCTTCACCAAACTCGCCCAAGAGCGAGCCATCATTGGCATAAATACGCAATGGGATTTTAGGACGGTAATCTATTAATACATCAAGTGAGGGCAAACTTGGATAGATGAGTGCCACAATCAGCAGGACTACACCAACCAACATCACAAACAAACCAAGTAGCGATGCAACCACAATGGAGGTAATGCTAGTTTTTGGTTTGGGAGAGGGTGAAGCTTCCACGTTTCTTGCCTTCTCGATAGGTAGTAAATCGGCGATTATACGCAAACCCTGAGCCAGATAGCTTGCCTTAGTATTGGCAAATATGGAATTGGCAGAAATACCTAAATGGTAAAAAATGTGAAAAACCAAATCCTTAGGGGGAGATTCACCTTTACACTATTAGTGGATGTTGATAGGATTTAGAAGACCCTTTGGTAATTTTGTCTAACTTGATGTTTCTTATAATTTTTTTTATGTGAGGCTACCTTGGAACTACCCTTTTTGAAGAAGAGTGGTCGGCATTTAATTGGGCTCGACATCAGCTCTTCTGCCATCAAAATGGTTGAGCTTGGGGGGAAGAGTTTCAAGGAGGCTCGGGTTGAACGTTATGCTTTAGAGCCTCTACCTAAGGGGGCAGTTAGTGAAGGTAATATCGCTAATTTAGAGGCGACTATTGATGCGGTGCGTCGTTGTTGGAAACGCCTAAATAGTTCGACCCGAGAGGTAGCAATGGCATTGCCAACGGCGGCAGTGATTACCAAGCGAATCTTTGTGCCCAATGGCTTGCGGGAAGATGAATTAGAACTACGGGTTGAAACCGAAGCCAATCAATATATTCCATTCCCTCTTGACGAAGTTAATCTGGACTTCCAAATCGTTGGGGCAACAAGTAAAAACACCGAAGAATTAGAAGTACTGATTGCAGCCTCGAAAAAGGAGCGCATTGAAGACCGTGTTGCAGTAGCTGAATCTGCTGGATTACGGGCAAGTATTGTTGATGTTGATGCGTTTGCGGCCTTTGCAGCCTTTGAGATGGTTGAAAAAACATTGCCAGAAAAAACAAAAAATAAAATCTGTGCATTGGTAGACATTGGGGCAAATACGACTAATGTGACTGTCTTACAAAATGGACAGCAGCTTTTTACGCGAGAACAAAGTATCGGTGGCAATCAGTTAACTCAGGATATGGCAAGACACTACGGCATGCCCTTTGAGGAAGCTGAGGCGGCAAAACAGGGGCGGAATCTGCCAGAAGGCTATGAGGAACAGCTTCTCACGCCTTTTCTTGAAAATCTTGCCTTAGAAATCTCACGCGCATTGCAATTCTTTTTTACCTCAACCCAATTTAATCGGATTGATAACATCGTATTAGCCGGTGGGTGTGCTGTATTACCGGGGATTAGCGAAATTGTTGGAACACGTACACAAGTACGTACCGTGATTGCCAATCCGTTCACCAAAATGGAAATTTCTCCCCGCATTAACGAAAAATCGTTGCTACAAGATACGCCGGCCCTAATGGTCGCTTGTGGTTTGGCTTTAAGAAAGTTTGACTAGTGATGGCAACTATACGTGTAAACCTTCTCCCATATCGGGAACAGGCTCGCCAAGCCCGCAAACAACAGTTTTTTATCTTCTGTGGCGTAGCCGCATTACTTTCCGCGCTAATTGCCTTCGCTGTTTTCACTTTCTTTGATAGTCAAATTGAGGCACAAGAAGCAGAGAATCGTTTTCTCAAATCAGAAATAGCAAATCTTGACAAAGAAATTGAGCAAATCAAACGCTTAAAAACCCAAGTTGAATCTTTAAAATCACGAAAGCAAGTGATTGAATCCTTGCAGGTTGATCGTAATGAAACGGTTTATTTGTTGTCTGAGCTTGTCTCTATCATGCCAGAGGGGGTTTTCCTCAAAAGCATGAAGCAAGAAGGTAATAGAATCACGCTCAATGGCGTTGCGCAATCCAATGCACGGGTATCATCGTTGATGTCAAATATTGATATGTCACAATGGATGACTGGTGCGCAACTTGTTGAAACTCATGCTGCCGTACAAGATAAACGACGAGTACAAGAATTCACGGTGACACTACTTCTAACAAGAAATAAGATTTCAGCAACAGGGGGAGGTGCACAATGAAAGCTAATTTCTCCCTGAATTTTGAAGAGATCACCGAGGACTTTCGTCGTTTAGGTGTAACAGATGCTGGTTCATGGGCTTTGATCCCAAAAATCACCATTCTCTTCGGTATATTGGTTGGGATTATGGTGCTTTCTTGGTTACTTTTTTGGAGTGAGCAGTTAGAAACACTGGAAACAAGGCGGCTCGAAGAAGAAAAACTAAAGAAAGAATTTGTTACTAAAAAAGAGCAAGCCATCAACCTTGATGCCTATGTGCAACAGCTTAATGATGTGGATCGCTCATTTGGTGCATTGCTTAAGCAATTACCCAATAAAGCCGAAATGGAATCCCTGTTGGTAGATGTTAACCAAGCCGGGTTGGGGCGGGGTTTGCAGTTTGAGCTGTTCCGTCCAGGCTCGGAAGTACTGCATGATTTTTACGCAGAAATGCCGATTAGCGTTAAGTTATTAGGCTCGTATCATGATCTTGGTGCGTTTTCTGCGGATATCGCAAAATTGCCTCGAATCGTTACGCTAAACAATTTAGCTATCCAACAACAGGGTGGTGGGTCGATTACTAGTAGTTCGTCGCTATCAATTGAAATGACAATCAAAACCTTCCGCTATCTTGATGAGGAAGAGTTAAAAACGGTGGCAAAAGCCCCCCTGAAAAAACCGGGGGAAAAATAAATGAGACGAATCATTTTGCTCATGCTCGCCTTATCGCTTGTTGCTTGTAGCGATGATCAGGAACATCAAGACATTAAAGCTTGGATGGCGACAGTTGGCATCAATAAAAAAGCCAATATGCCACCGTTACCAGAAGTAAAACCGTACACACCTGCCGCTTACAGTGCCGATTTGCAACCAGACCCTTTCAAACAAGGGCGGCTACAACCTGATGCTAAGCTGCCACTCCAAGGCAAAGGTGGTGGCATACAACCAGATTTTGATGCACGGGAAATTCGGAATAATTTACTTGAACGTTATCCATTAGACTCAATGCGTATGGTTGGGTATCTCGTTTTGAATAAGCAACCAATAGCGGTCATACAAGCAGATCAACTCGTGAAGCAGGTCAAGATCGGTGATTATATGGGTCTAGACTTTGGTGTAGTAACTAAGATTAGTGAGCGCGAACTCACTCTAAAAGAAATGATTCAGGACTCTACTGGTGAATGGGCAGAACGGGTTAATACCTTGCCTCTGATTATGAAGGATGGCGCAAAATGAGCTTTTCTACCCGCATTAACGCTTACATATTTGCGCTATTTTGTTGCTTGGGCGTGTGCTCAGTAGCCTCAGCGCAAAGCACATCAAATCAAATTTTGGCAATTAATGCCGCCTCCCAAGGCGATGGTATGTTGCTGAAAATTGAGATGAAAAATCCCTTACTTGCTCCACCTGCCGCATTTTCAGTTGCCAACCCCGCTCGCATTGCCTTGGATTTTCCCGATACAGTGAATGCGTTAGGGCGCAGTAGTCAGGTAGTGAACGAAGGCACAGTACGTAGCCTGAACATCATTGAAGCAGGGAATCGCACTCGTGTTGTAGTTAATTTAACGTCAAATCAGACACATAAAGTGCGTCTTGAGGGACAAGCAGTTTTAGTTAGTTTATCGCCTGTTCCACAAACAAGTGAAGAGGGAAATCGTTTTCAAACAACGACAGAAGTTACAAGTCCCCGGATGCGCGAAACGGCAACAGGAATCACTAATATTAATTTCCGGCGTGGTAAAGATGGTGAGGGGCGCGTTATTGTTGACCTGAGCAACAAAGGGAATGGGGTTGATATTCGGCAACAAGGTAAAGAGTTGATTGCTGATTTCCCTAATGTAAGTATTCCTTCTTTGTTGCTGAAGAAGATGGACGTAACCGATTTTGCGACCCCGGTTTTATCTGTAACAAGTGCAACACGGGGGAGTGGTGCTCGTTTAACCATTACACCTAAAGGCTTATGGGAACATTCGGCTTATCAAACAGATAACCAATTCATCATTGAAGTTCGCCCTATTGTCGAAAACCCCAATAAGCTAGTGCAAGGTTCGCGCTTAGGCTATCAAGGGCCTCGTGTCAGTATCAATTACCAAAATGGTGATGTGCGAGGTCTGTTGCGCTTAATGGCAGAAGAACTTGGCCTTAATGCTGTGATCAGCGAGACAGTGACTGGGAATACCACGCTTGTCTTAAAAGATGTGCCAGCGGATCAGGTAATTGACATCATTTTCCAACAAAAAGGCTTAGATATGCGCAAGAATGGCAATGTCATTCTTATCGCGCCACGTGATGAATTAGCGACTCGGGAAAAGTTGGAAAATGAAGCAAAGTTACAGCTCGCAGAACTGGAGCCATTGCGCACAGAAAGTTTCCAAATTAACTACCAAAAAGCGGATGCCATCCAGAAACTGCTTACCGATGCAAATCAACGCATGATTTCAAAACGGGGCAGTGCAGTAGTAGATGCACGCACCAATATGCTGTTTGTGCAGGATACCTCTGGCAAGTTAGATGAAATCCGTAAAGTGATTTCGAAGGTTGATGTCCCAGTACGCCAAGTCTTGATTGAAGCGCGGATTGTCGAAGCAGATGACAAGTTTGCGAAAAACGTTGGGGCACGTTTAGGGGTTATGAATAGTCGTACTGATCCTAATACCTCCTTAGGGCAAAACCGTGTTGCCATTGGGGCAGACTATCAAAATACTGCCCAAGCTGCCAGCAGAGCTAGTACAGGCAGTCTCCTTGCTGGCTCAGGCACAATAACTATGCCATTGGCGCAACAAGTTAACTTACCTGCCAGCCCACGTAGTGGTACTGCGGGAGCGTTATCCTTTATCTTGTATAACTCTGCGATGACTCGTTTCCTAAACCTTGAAGTTTCGGCCTTAGAGGCGGATGGTAAAGGTAAAGTTATTTCTAGCCCGCGCGTCATGACGGCTGACCAAGTTGAGGCCATTATTGAACAAGGGGTAGAAATTCCGTATCAACAAGCGAGTAGTTCTGGGGCAACTTCCGTGTCGTTCCGTAAGGCTAACTTGTCGTTGAAGGTCAAGCCACAAATTACTCCTGACGGCAAAATTACGATGACCTTAACAGTGAGTAAAGATACGCCAAACTCTGCACTGCAAACCGGTTCAGGCGTAGCAATTGATACCAAGCGCATACAGACTGAAGTGCTTGTTGAGAACGGTGGTACGGTGGTTATTGGTGGTATCTATACCCAAACCCAAAAAGACCAAACTCAGAAAATTCCTTTCTTTGGTGATATTCCTATCCTTGGTGCAGCCTTCCGTAATAACGAACGGATTGATGACAAGACCGAATTGCTCGTATTCATTACCCCACGAGTTGTCACTGACCAAGTCGATTTAAGATAAGCTTTCGCCTTATTTTTGTTTGCTTAGGTTTGGTCTTGAATTCTGATACCAATATTTATCTTGTTGGCCTGATGGGGGCTGGCAAAACGACGGTAGGGCGACAGTTAGCAAAATACTTAGGTCGCCCTTTTCTTGACTCGGATCATGAGATCGAAGTTCGTACTGGGGTCAGTATTCCAACCATCTTTGAGATTGAAGGTGAACCGGGATTCCGCCAACGCGAAGTGCAAGTGATTGGTGAGCTGTGCGAAGAACGGGGGATGGTGTTGGCGACGGGTGGCGGGGTGATTATGAACCCGCTAAACCGAGTCGCATTGCATAACAGTGGTTGGGTGGTATACCTCAACGTCCCCCCGCGTTTATTACATGAGCGCACCCGTCATGACCGTAGCCGCCCTTTATTACAGGTTGACGACCCCTTAGCTAAGCTCGAAGAGCTATACGCCGTGCGCGACCCCTTTTATCGAGAAACGGCACATCTGATTATTGAAAGTAATCGGCAAACGGCCTCAGCGATCAGTCAATTTATTCATAAGGAATTTTTGAAGCAATGCAAACCCTAAATGTTGCTTTGGGCGAACGGAGCTACCCAATTCATATTGGCAGTGGTTTGTTGCAACACGCCGAACTATTTGCCCCGCATTTGCCCAAGCGTGGCAAGGTTGCCGTTGTCAGCAATACTGCGGTTGCTCCGCTGTATCTGGATACGTTGAGCCAAACCTTGGCGCAGCTGGGTTTAGAGGTTTTACCGATTATTTTGCCTGATGGCGAAATCTATAAAAATTGGGAAACACTCAATCTGATCTTTGATGCCTTGTTAGCCAATCATTGTGAGCGTAAAACACGCCTGATTGCGCTTGGTGGTGGCGTAATTGGTGATATGGGTGGTTTTGCGGCAGCCTGTTATCAACGTGGTATGCCCTTTATCCAAGTCCCTACGACCTTGTTGGCACAGGTAGATTCATCAGTTGGTGGTAAAACGGCAATCAATCATCCTCTTGGTAAAAACATGATTGGGGCGTTTTATCAGCCACAATTAGTTGTCGCTGATATTGCTACCCTGAATACCTTGCCTGACCGCGAATTAAAAGCGGGGATTGCTGAGGTTATTAAATACGGTTTGATTCGTGATGCTGAATTTTTAACGTGGTTAGAAGCCAATATGGCAGGGCTTTTAGCGCGTGATCCACAGGTCTTAATGTACGCAGTGCACCGTTCTTGTGCGCACAAGGCTGAGGTTGTGGCAGCGGATGAGCGGGAAAGTGGTGAGCG